>VFKQ01000001.1 GCA_009885445.1 Anaerolineaceae bacterium
ACGGCGGTCACGGCCCCATTCGGGTCCGTCTCGCTGACGGGCAGTCCCAACGCGTAATCGTACGTCACGTTTGTGACGTGACCCAATGGGTTGATCGTTGATATCGCGTACGTGTGATATGTCGGGTCGTACACCGTCGTCGAAGTCCGCGCACCCACCGTCGGCGCGGAGGTGGCGGTTCCATAGCCAGAATAAGCCGTCTGACTCGTCACATTCCCCCAGGCATCATGCACCAGAGTCGTCTGGCTGTACGAACTGCCAGTTACCAAACTGCGCGTTGCTGTCAAAATACCCGTGCTGGGCGGCGTCATGTAGTTGTTCGCGCCGTCATACAAATTAAGCGACTCAGCCAACAGCCCCCCACTGCCATTCGTCACCCACGTGCGCGCGGGCAATCCCACCAGCCAGCGACTGCCGTTAATGTTCGGGAAATAATCGGTGTGCGTGATGACGGTTTCCACCCCTGTTCCCGAAACCGTTTTCGTAATCAGGTTGCCATAAGTCGATTCGTAATCGTAAGTTGTGGTCGTCGAAGCCACAGCTATATTTGGGCTGTTGCCATAAATTTCCTTCGTCTCCGAAGCCGTGCGCACCCAGCGATATTTCTGCGTATCGTAGGGCATGTAAGCAGGCTGGCCATTGGCGTTAATATAGGGTTTGCTCTGATCCTGCAGTTGGGTGGTTGTATTGGTTTCGGTGCAGGCATAGGTGGTGCTCGTGTTTTGCAGAATTTTGCCGTTGGCGGCCTTGTTCGTCACCGAGCTGGCGCGGCCCTGATAGCAGTCATCCTGGTTGAAATTCGTGATGGTCTGCGCGCCATACGGGTCGGTCGCGATCGTCTGGCTGTGCCCACGGAATTCAGTGTAGGGTTTGCTATACGGGTTGAGTCCACTCGCCGCCGCGGAAATCGTGGGCGAGTTGGTGCTGGCGCCGTTATAGGTGTAGTTCCATGAATACGAACTACCCCCTGTCGAAATGGTTTTGGTGGTCACGCGATACACCGTGGTTACGGGAATTACGCGGAACTCATCCACATATGCGCCATCGGTATTGAGCAGGGGCGCGATGCTATACACATTCAATGGCACGAACACCGGGCCGCCAGCGTTAACCCACTGATAGCCCGAGCCAGACGGCAGGGAAATTACGGGTGAATACGTGTCATTGGTGGAGCCGTTTGCTGAGGTCTTATAGGTGAAGCCCACCTGCGCCCAGGTACCAGCCGGGTGTGTTGTCAAGCATGCGCCTTTGTCGGCATTCGTCACCAGCGGTGCGGGCTTGATCTTCGCCATAATGATGTAATACCGCCCGGGCATCATCGAGTCGAGGGCATTGGTGGTGGCTTCTTTATATATTGCCAGCGCGCCGGTCACATCGGCAATTGGGTTGCCGTTCTTGGGGAAGTCTACACAGCCGATGGTGTTGCGCTTCTTCCAGCCCTCTTTTGTGGTTTTGAAAGTATATCGATTCCCACTCCCGTTATCAGGGCCGGTGGGAATATTGTCGTACCAGACATCATAGCTAAATGAAACCGAGCCGCCGTAGCCGTTGGTAGCCGAAGTCAAGTGCATGCCATCGCCATAGCTAAATCCATAGGCCGGTAAACTATTCGCGCCGCCCAGTCCAAACTCTTGCACCGAAAGTAGGGTGGGCGTCCGTCCGCCCGCGCCCCACACCTGATTCGGCCAAATGCTACACGCTTGCGTCTGGCAAAAATTAAATTGGTATTTGCGAATGGTGGTTTCAAAGACGCCATCGCCGTTACTATCTTGTTTAACGTAAATTGCTTCAAGCAAACTGAGTTGTTTAGTCTTGGGTGCCGGAAGGTTTTGCCAGGCCAATTCGTAATCGAGGCGGTGACCGGTCTCTGATTCGGTCAGGCGGTCAAATTCAATGCGATAGCGCCCATTGGAATAGGTGATGTCGTTTGGATAAACATAGTCAGCGCTTTGGGCAGATCGGAGGTTGTTGTTGCAATCGTAATAAGGAATCGAATGCGTCTCTCCTGCATAGGTATAAGACATTTCCTGCCCATACGTGTTGCGCGCCGTGCCCAGCGACCAACGCCAGGTGGTGGGTGTATCTTCATGTTGTCCTCCCTGATTAGGCGCGATAGGATTACACCCTCCTGTTACTAAATTCGAATTTGTGGCGGCTCTATCGAAGACATATACATTGCCGCTCTGATCCCACACTGTCCAGATATTCGCAATCGAATCAAACTCAAACTTGTAGAAGTTCTCATCCGATCCGTGCCATTTGCCGTCCGCGCCCTTCCACAATTCCAGGCTGGTGCCGTTCAAATTCAGCGAATATGAATCGTCGTAAGTCGCATCTGTCCCATGCCCGTTGCGCATGATGTAACTGACGTTTAAATTCCAGCCCATGCCCACCCACGAGGCCTGGCTGTCCGTCGTGGCGTTATCCACGGTGGAACTGGTGTAGCTCAACGTCAGGCTGGGTTGCCAGCCGCCCGGCCCAGCCGGAACTTTGATCGGCATTGAGAAGCTCGCCGAGCCGGTGAAGGCCGATGTCGCAAAATAATCCAT
>VFKQ01000040.1 GCA_009885445.1 Anaerolineaceae bacterium
AAAGATTCTCGCGGTTGAAGCTGGCCACAAATTCGTTGCTGGTTGAAAATTTGAGCGTTGAGCGGATGTCTTTGCGCACGCGGTCGGTGGCGGTGGCCGTCAGCGCGAGGCAGGCGGCTTTGGGGTAGCGCTTGCGCACCTCAACGAGTTGACGATACTCGGGGCGGAAGTCGTGGCCCCACTCCGAGATGCAGTGGGCTTCGTCTATCGTCAGGCAAGCCACCTCCAGCGAGTCGAGAAGCGCGAGGATGCGCGGGGCGAGAAGCGTTTCGGGAGCGACGTAGAGCAGCTTAACTTCGCCGCGCTTGATGGTGTCCATATTTTCTGCATATTCCTGCGGCGCGAGGGAACTGTTTAGAAAGACGGCGGGCACACCGAAGGCGCGCAACTGTTCCACTTGATCCTTCATTAAAGAAATCAGCGGAGAAACGACAACGGTGAGGCCATTGAAGAGCATGGACGGAATTTGATAGCACAACGATTTTCCCCCGCCGGTGGGCATGACAGCCAGCGTGTCGCGGCGCGCGAGAATATTTTCGATGACTTCGTTTTGAAGCGGACGAAAGGTGTCGTACCCAAATGTGTCTTTGAGAATCGCGGATGCACCCGACATGCGCCGAGTATAACGCATTCAAATTCAGTCCGCTAGAAAGAGACTTCTTGCTTAATTATTTTTTGCCACGGATTTCACGGATTGCCACAGGATTTGTGTGAATCGGTGAAAATCCGTGTAATCCGTGGCTGAATAAGTGAATGAGTTTTAAAACAATTTGGGCGTAATTGTGACATAATTGCCGCACCTTCAAACCTTCAGCCACATCCCGGAGTCCCATGACACACAACATTCCCCGTCTTAATTTTGCCCATCTGCCCACGCCCATCGAAGAAATGCCGCGATTGACAAAAGCGCTCAACGGACCGCGCCTGCTGGTCAAGCGCGATGACCAGACCGGCCTGGCCTTTGGCGGAAACAAAACGCGCAAACTGGAATTCCTAATCGCGGAGGCGCA
>VFKQ01000220.1 GCA_009885445.1 Anaerolineaceae bacterium
ACATAGGCTCAAGCCGCCGTCCTCGGCGGCGTTTTGCGAGTAAATCTTGCGCCGAGGACGGCGCAAGGAGCAAGCTCTATTTTTACTCGTATTTGTACGGTAGAGAAAGCAGGACTAAAAGAGAGCTGAAGAACCAAAAGGCTTTGTTCCGCCGACAGGTTTGGGTGATAAACTTTGCAACATGAGTCAACATTCTGCCAGCGCACAGGCGCACCCGAACATCGCCTTAATAAAATATTGGGGCAACCGCGACGATGCTTTGCGCCTGCCGGTCAACGGCTCCATCTCGATGAACCTGGCCGGATTACACGCGCGCACCGAAGTGAGTTTTCAACCCTCACTTCCATTTGACGAATTAATCATCAATGGCCGCGAAGTGACCGGCAAAGGCCTTCAGCGCGTCTCGGCCATTCTCGACATTGTGCGCGGCATGGCGGGGGTCACTGCAAAGGCAGAAGTAATCAGCGATGTGAACTT
The DNA here is from genome assembly GCA_009885445.1 of Anaerolineaceae bacterium. Lineage (GTDB taxonomy): Bacteria > Chloroflexota > Anaerolineae > Anaerolineales > Villigracilaceae > Denitrolinea. Next base: position 478 of record VFKQ01000220.1, read on the forward strand.
TCCAACCGGCGCAGGCATCGCCTCCTCAGCGGCGGCCTTCGCCGCATTGGCGCTGGCCGCCTCCCGCGCGGCCGGGCTGACTCTCTCCGAGGCGCAATTATCGCGGCTGGCCAGACTCGGCTCGGGTTCGGCGTCGCGCTCCATCCCCGCTGGTTTTGTGGAATGGAAAGTGGGCGCCAGCGACGAAGACTCTGTAGCCGAATCGATTGCGCCGCCAGAACATTGGGATTTGGTGGACTGCATCGCCATCGTCAGCGCAACGCACAAGAAGACTGGCTCCACCGAGGGCCACGCACTGGCCGCGACAAGTCCGCTTCAGGCCGCGCGGATAGCGGATACGCCGCGCCGTTTGGACATTTGTCGACGGGCCGTTTTGGTTCGCGACTTCAATGCGCTGGCTGAAATCATCGAACTAGATTCAGACATGATGCACGCCGTGATGATGACTTCGCGCCCCGCGCTTCATTATTGGGAGCCGGCCAGCGTGACCGTCATGCAAGCCGTGCGCAATTGGCGCGCGCAGGGACTGCCCGTGGCCTACACCGTCGACGCTGGACCAAACGTGCATGTGCTGTGCCCGCTTGGGGCGCGGGAGGAGGCGGAGTCGAAGTTGCGCACCCTGCCCGGGGTGGGCAATGTCCTTGGGGCAGGCGTGGGCGGAGCGGCGCATTAGGTCAATTTGGATAAATCGACACTTTTTGGCAGTTTATTAA
>VFKQ01000019.1 GCA_009885445.1 Anaerolineaceae bacterium
TAGAATGTAGTTACGATTATACCGACAATTGCAGTGGCGATTCCAAGTCCTTGAAGTTTGGTGACTTCGTCTTTCAAGAAAATAACAGCCAACGCAATGGTCACTATGGATAAGGCGGAAGCAATAGGCGTAATCAATATTGCGTCTCCAATTGTCAACCCATAATTAACAACCGCTACTGCGCCAGCCTCAATAATGCCCATTAATACAACCGTATATTTGGTTTTCGCGGCAATTTCTTTCAAGCCAATTTGTCGTTTTGCTAGAAAAGAGAAGGCTAGCAAAAATACAACAATCCCAAATTTTACAAGTAGGGTTGTTAATAGCCATCCAACTTCTTCAGAAATAATCTCGCTAATATTCCAAAAGATGCCAAAGAAAAAAGCACCAAAAACTGCTTCTTTCACTCCTGATGAAAATTGAGACTTTTGATTTCTAACATCACCCCAGTTTACAGATGCTAAAGCGACGCCAGAGATAATCATAACGACACCAAAAGTTTGTACTGTAGAAAGCCGCTGTCCCATAAAGAGAAATGCAAACAACATGGTGAATACGGCCCATAAATTCATGGTTGCAGCAACGATGGACACATTGCCTATTTCAAAGCCCTTGAAGAAGAACAAATACCCCGCCGAATAAACAATTGCCGCAATTGGAAATAATACGATTACAAGGGCAGGGATTTTATTGCTTGTTGTGAAAACAAAGGCAAGTACAAAGACGGATATTAAACCAGCCAACTGTGACCAAAATAAAGATTTGAAAGAACCAATTTGTTTAGCAAAAACGCCACCAAGAAAGTCGTATATTCCCCATCCAAACATGCCAATGATTCCAGACAATATACTTAAAATGGTTGTATTCATAAGAATCCGCTTCGCATTTTAACTATCTGCGCTTCCATGCATGCCCTGAACTCCGACAAGGCATTCAATCATCCCAAGATGCCGATTGTCATGAGTCATCCAGGTTGAAATGATGGGACCGATATGTCCGTCGTGCCAGTTTTCCCCGTGAAAGCCCTCATATATTTTGTAGAACTCGTTATCGCTGATTCCTTCAACGACCCGCTGGGCGGCGGCAAACGCGCGGCGCGCGTAATCAAGGAGTAGTTCCTTCCTAGGCAATCGGAGCGTCATGGCAACCTTGTCGTCCATGCCCATACCAGTTTGAGCATAGCCTAAACTCGCGGTTTCCATATCCCAACGGGTTGCTAATTCCTCCTTTTCCCACAGTTGACTCCCGCGCCCATTAATCATCTCTTGAAAGTAATCTGCCCAGCGCGCCAGATGCCAGACATGGAAACCTATAGACAGAGTTGTTTCATTGGGCGTCCAGCCAATCTGTTCATCGGTTAGGCCGCCAATGAGACCGAGCAGGTTTTCGTGGGTGTTGCGATATTGCTCGGAAATCTCAGTCATGATGCTTTCGGGCATTTCGTTTCTCCATAAGATATTGCCTACACATCGCACCAACGATTAAATTACTTCTTAATCCTCTCGCCCTTCGCGTCCCACAACACTGCGGGCGCGACCTCGGCGTTGACCTGCTCGCCGAAAGATTCGATCTGCAGTTTCGTGCCGACCTTGGCAAACTCCATTGGCAGATAGGCGTACGCGATGGACTTGTTGATCGAGTAGCCGAATCCGCCCGAGGCCACCCAGCCAATGGTTTCGCCGTTTGCGCGGACGGGTTCTTTGCCGAGCATGATTGTGCGGTCATCGGCGAGGGTGATGGTGCATAATTTTCGTTTGATGCCCTCGGCTTTTTGCTTGACTAGCGCGTCCTTGCCGATGAAGTCGGGCTTGTCTAATTTCACAGCGAAACCGAGGCCAGCTTCGTAGGGAGTGTAGTCTGGCGAAATTTCTCCGCTCCAGTAGCGATAACCCTTTTCGAGGCGCAAGGTGTCAATGGCTTTGTATCCGCCCGCGACCATGCCCTCGGAGGCTCCAGCCGCCCACAGCGTGTCCCAGAGGCGCAGGCCGTATTCCATCGGACAGTAGAATTCCCATCCAAGTTCGCCCACATAAGTGACGCGCGAGGCGATGACGGGGACGTCGCCCACGTTCATGCGCCGCGAAGTCATGTAGGGGAAGCCGTCATTTGAAATATCTTCGCTGACAACTTTTTCCAAAATTGTGCGCGCTTTCGGTCCCCACATGCCGATGCAGGCGTACATCGAACTGACGTCTTCAATTGTGACACTTCCATCATCGGGCATGTTGAGCGAGAGCCACGAAATATCGTGCTGGCCGAAGGCGGTGCCCGTGACGATGAAGAAGCGCTCGTCGGCGAGGCGGTTGACGGTGAAGTCGCATTCGATGCCGCCGCGTTTGTTGAGGCATTGGGTGTAGGTGATCGAGCCGATGGGCTGGTTCATTTCGTTCGCGCAGACGCGATTGAGGAAGGCCAGCGCGCCCGCGCCGCGCACTTCAAATTTATTGAAGGATGTTTCATCGAAGAGACCGGCATTTTCGCGCGTCATTAAATGTTCGTGACCGATGGCGCGGCTCCAGTTGTGACGCGCCCAGCCCTTCGGCTCGTGACCGTGTGCAGCAGCTCCCTCGTAGACGCGGAACCAGTTCGGACGCTCCCAACCAAATTTTTCGCCGAACTCACAACCGAGGTCGCGCAGACGATAATA
>VFKQ01000394.1 GCA_009885445.1 Anaerolineaceae bacterium
CCAAGACGCCAGCACTTACCGCATCAGAATCTGCAACATCCACGGCCTTAGTTACCCCCACATCTATGCCTGATTACCCATGCACTTTTTTTCAAACCTGCAAGCCAGGCGAAGATTGGACTGAGGATTGCATCGCTAGTTATATATGGACAGTATATCCCCCGCCAAACCCGCCCGAAACTGCCCTTGGATGCTATAGCGGTCCGACACTACCAGGTTCAATATCAGTAACAGACCAGGGGCTAAATATTTTTGCCGAACCCAAGAATATGACTACTGCAGAGGAATATGGTTTATTTGTTTTATTGACCGAAAAAGGAACCGTTCAAGTTACCCTGGATCTAGATATCTTGGATAACGGAGAAATCTGGTTTGGTGTGTTTTCCGAAGCGGACATTGAGTCTAAAGGGGTTCTGCTTGTGGCGCCTCCTAATGGCGACCTCAAGCATGAAGCGTTCGCGCTGAAACAAATCTCAGGCACATTGTCTACAGATGTTGAGATTAGCAAAATTTACGACAATGCCACTGGAGTTTACGTAATTGGCTTCACGCTCGACAATGGATCAATCACCGCGATAGCTGAAGGAAATCCACTTACTTCCTTGTCGTTTACTTCACCTCAAAGATGGCTGTTTATAGGTTATCGAGCAAAACTGGAAGTCCCAAAAGGTAGCGCGGTAATAAAGGCCACCTTCTCAAACTTAATAATTACAGCAAGGTAATTGTTTGGGTGCCACGCGAATCAAAAACCCGTTCTCTAAAACGGGTTTTTGATTCGCGTGATTGTAGCAACGACTCTGCGTAGCGCGCATGATCGGAGTGCCACTCCGACCTACTAAAACATCATCGCATTAATCTTCGCAATCGTCTCCGGCGCGGGACGTAAATCTTTTTGCGTGAGGCGGTTGAGCGGGGTGTCAACCAAATTGTAAACGCTGAGCAAATCGGGCTTGCCAGTGTCGAGGTAGATCAGGCCGGTCATGAGCAGATTTTCGCGTTGCGCATCGTCCAGCATTTTGAGCGCCTGCCAGCGTGAGGTGGGATCGTAATCGCGGCTGATTTTTTTGAGCACAACAGTTGAGCCGTCATGCAGTTGCACTTCCTGCACTGTGCCGGGTTCGTAATCAACAACGGTGATTTCGTCGCGGGCGGGCACGTAGGAAAATTCTTGAATCGGCGATTCGTGATCCTTGCCCCACGCGTAGGAATGATGCGCGTTTTCGTTGTTGTTGAAGGTGACGCACGGGCTGATGATGTCGAGCAGGGCGAGACCTTTGTGCGCGATGGCGGCCTTAATTAATTCTTTCACTTGCCTGGCATCCCCCGCGAACGAACGCGCGACGAAAGTTGCATTGGACGCGATGGCTTCCAAACATAAATCAACGGGCATGTATGGATTGGTGCCCTGCTTTTTTAATTCGAGCCCCTCTTCGGCGGTGGCGGAGAACTGGCCTTTGGTGAGTCCGTACACGCCGTTGTTCTCGACGATGTAAACCATGTCTACATTGCGGCGCATGATGTGTTTGAACTGACCCATGCCGATGCTGGCCGTGTCGCCGTCGCCGGAGACAGCGATGGCGCGCAGACTCGAGTCGGCGAACATCGAGCCTGTCGCCACCGAAGGCATGCGCCCGTGCAGGCTGTTGAATCCAAACGAGCGATTCAAAAAATAGGTCGGCGATTTGCTCGAGCAACCGATGCCGCTAAATTTCAACATGGCCTCGGGCACCACGTTCATTTCATAACACGCGGCGATAATCTGACTCGAGATCGAGTTGTGTCCGCAACCCTGACACAGCGTGGTCGGATTTCCGTTGTAATCTTTTTTGCCCAAACCAACGGCGTTCAGGTTGACGGGCGCGCCCATCATTGGCAATGCTTCGCTCATTTCTGCGCTCCTTTTTTGACAACGACTTTTTTCTTCGCTGCGTTCTTCTTAACTTCATCTTTCATAATTCCGCCTTCATAATTTTTTATGATGCCCTCTCGAATCCATTTGGCCGAGGCGGGTAGGCCGTCTTGAAAAGCGACGGAACGAATCTTCGGCGCGAGGGCGGGATACTCCGCGCACAAAATCTGATGCATCTGTCCGTCACGATTCATTTCGACGACGACGATTTGTTCGTACTTCTCGATGAAGGATTTGACCTCCGCCGTGAAGGGAATCGCCCGCACCCGCATCGAAGCGGACTTGAGGCCGGATTCAGCCATCTGATCGCGCGCCTCGCTGACGGCGGCTTCCGTCGAGCCGTAAGCGATGATGCCCAGCGTCGCGCCGGGCGTTTCGTCAATGATCGGCTTGGGGACGTGGAGACGGGCGGTCTCATTTTTCTGTTTGAGGCGATCCATCATGCGCGTCCAAGTGGCGGAGTCTTCGGTGTAGCGGGCCTGCTCGTCGTGGCCGGTGCCGCGCGTGAAGTACGCGGCCATCGGATGCTTGTTGCCCGGCAGAGTTCGATAGGTAATCGCGTCGCCGTCTTTGTCAGCGTAGCGGCCCCAGTTGCCCTTGAGTTCTTCGAGGTCTTTTTCCCAGAGCACTTTGCCGCGGTCCATGTCGACGTCGGGATATTCGAAGGGTTTGCTCATCCATTGATTCATGCCCATGTCGAGGTCGCTGAGCACGAAGACGGGAGTCTGGATGCGCTCGGCGATGTCGAAGGCCTGCCAGCCGAATTCAAAACATTCGCGCATGTTGCCGGGGAGCAGAATCAGCGAGTGCGAGTCGCCGTGACCGATGAAGTTGGCGAAGGTCAGGTCACCCTGCGAGGTGCGCGTCGGCAAACCCGTGGAGGGACCGATGCGTTGCACGTCCCAGATGACGACGGGCACTTCGGCGTAATATGCCAGGCCAGCGAACTCGGTCATCAGTGAGAAACCCGGCCCGGAGGTAGAGGTCATGGAGCGCAACCCGCCCCAGCCGGCTCCGACCGTCATGCCGATGGCGGCGAGTTCGTCCTCGGCTTGAATCACAGCGTAAGTGTTTTTTCCGTCCTCGCGTTTACGTAAGACGGGCAAATAGTCAATCAGGGATTCGGCCAGCGAAGTGGCGGGTGTGATCGGATACCAGGCGGCGAATTGCACCCCGCCGTAAATTGCGCCGATGGCGGCGGCGGTGTTGCCGTCGGTCATAATTAAATCGTCGGTCTTGTTCATGGACTCGAGCATGAACGGGTCGGTCTTGGGCAAATTGTCGAGCGCCCATTCCGCGCCCGCTTTGACGGCGTTGAAATTCAACGTGACCGGCTTCTCTTTATTTTTGAAATGGAAGGAGAGCGCGGCTTGAATCTTTTCAAGGTCAATGCCGATGGTCTGCGCGAGGATGCCGACGTAGAGCATGTTGCTGACCAGGTCGCGAATGTTCGCAGGGACTTCGGTCTGCGCGCGAATCAAAGTTTTGATCGGCATCGGGTAGACGGAAATATCTGCCCGTGTGATGGGTTGCTTGATATCGTCGGCGTAGAAAAATGCTCCGCCGGGCGCAACCTCTGCCAGGTCTCGCGCGAACGAGGCCGGGTTCATGGCGACCACGACCTCGGTGACGTCGCGCCGTCCGGTGTAGCCATCCTTGCTGACGCGAATCGTGTACCACGTGGGCAGGCCCTGAATGTTGGAGGGGAAGAGGTTCTTGCCGCTGACGGGGATGCCCATCTTGAAGATGGCGCGCAGCAGGGTGGTGTTGGCCGTGGACGAGCCCGAGCCGTTGACCGTGGCGACGCTGATGGAAAAATCGTTGATGATGTTGGACATGTGTCTCCTCATAAATTTCGTGTCAAATCTTTTTTACCGCGAAGACCGCGAAGGGCGCGAAGTTTTTTTAAGAAGCGCGAAGGAATTCTTCGCGAGCATAGGTAACCTTCGCGTTCTTCCTTTCTTCGCGGTGAAATGTATTTTTATGGCCTGTGTGTGATTAATTCAGTATGCTCGCTCAACGCGCGGTGACCGGCTTCGTAGTCGCCAGTGCGAATCGACTCGACCATTTTTTGGTGATACTGCCAGACTTCCTCGAGATATTCATAACCACCAGCAAAAACATTTAAGCCGACAGCTTCGTAGGCGTCCCAATAGGCTTCGAGCAAACCAGTGACGAAGGGATTCTGCAAGCGGCTATAAATCAGCAAATGCAATTTGCGATGCTCCTCGTGCGGAACCTGCACCGGGCGGCTACGTAGTTTGTCCCAGGCGCGGGCGAGGATGGACTCGAGTTCGGACTTGTCTTCGGCGGTGAGTTTGCCCACGGCCTCCAGCCAATACGCGGACTCGACATGGTTGCGCAGATCGGCGAAGGTGTCGAAGTGGGCATGGTCGAGGGCGATGCCGTAGCGCAGACTCTGGCGGATGGACGGCGAAAACGAATAAGGCAGGCGGCGCGTGCCCGTGCGCGGACGCACATCCACGAGGCCAAGGGCGCGGGCCACCTCGAGTTGCTCGCGCAACGAGGCGACCGAGACGCCCAGTTCCTGACTGAGCGCATTTAACGAAGGCAGGGCCTGCTCCGCCTGTGGGTGGGAGGCCAGGTACTGCATGAATTCGGAGAGAGCGCCGTTGGCGCGGTCACGTAACATAGGATTATTATGATTAATCAGATGATTGAACCCCATTGTACTGGTGTGAGCCCCGTTTGGTCAAGAGGTGTGGTTACTCCGAATCCGAAAACTACGTGATTTGGGCAGTGTTAGTGACAGGTCATTTTACAGACCAGTACAGACTTAGACTTCCATAACCCTTCCAGCCAAAGTTAATTATTTCATCCGGAACAACCATTGATGAAAACATAAACATTTGGTTTTGTATCATTTCGTCAAATAGCGAGATATCAAACAATTTTAGTCGGCTTATTTTTGTATCTGGGGTTATTTCAGCGTCAACATCATCTACCCTGTAGCCAATGTCAACTCCTTTTGCTGGAAAAAGAATCGAAACCCATACATGCCCTCCAGGAGTAAAAGATGGAATTGCATAGCTCGGCGTTCCAAATGCATCAACAACTTGTTGTATGGTTAGGCCTAAATCCCCTCCAAGTATAATCTGTGACACCTTCCCGTTTAGTAAATACACTTCTCCTGCCCACAAGTAGTCTTGTTGAACGGTTCCACCTCCTTCAACCTCGAGGATCTTAGGACCCTTCCCCATCGAAAAATATACCCACTCATCAAAAAAGCTTGTCGACTCGATTACTGTAATTGAGTCTTGATTGACAAACGAGATACCTTGAAGGATGCCGAGTAACTCCTGTTTTGTAGTTTTTCCAATTGCTATGCCGTACCAACATGGAAGATCGCAACTGGAATTTGCAAAAATAGAATAACTTGCGGGTTGGTGAGTACTTACAAGCGAGCAAGAAGTTAACGCTAGTAATATTGTTAAGAATACTTTTTTCATTTTTCGATCCTACGGCTACGGTAGCGCATTCGCTTGTAATGTAATAACGACAGGGATCCATATTGAAGCCACTTGGGGAACGGTACCCCCTCCAAGTACGCTGTAGGCAAAGCCATCAGCAAGATAATCAGCAGATGACCCGTTCCCATAATACAGATCATCTTCCTCTCCCCAGTAGGCATCTGGAGGGATATTGGGGCTATGATAAGCGGGGTCGTCTGGATTGGTAGTTCTGTCGTCGCCCGGCTGCAGTTTTGTGCCACCATAAAAATCATTGAGAAAGTCGTTTAACCAAGTGGCTACACCGTTCTGAAAGCTATTATTTCCAGACCGAAAATCCCAGACGTGGCCCAGTTCGTGTGCTATCGTTTGTTTTATAGTGTCGACAGCTTCAAATTCAAGAAGGCGAAATCCTAAATTTATCGTTAGAACGCCTCCTTGGTTGGTTACACCTGGCCGACCTGGACCATGAAATATCGAAAATTTTACTCCGCTCATATAATAATCCATCCAAGCTTGACCCTTTCCTGGCGCGAGGCTGTTAACATATCTGCGAATCTCCCTTCCGGTGAGAAGCAAATACTTCCTGTAAGTATCTGTCCAATCATTGCCTTCAAGAATCCAGCCGAAATCATGGAGCAGAAGACCTGCCAGGCCTGTAGGATCTGTGCAATTTCCTTCATCATCAAAATTCTCACATTGCTGGTGTCCGCTAGGATCAACGTAACGCAGGGGGTTGTTCCCTACATATGCATAGCGATCCCATCCTTGAACTGGGTTAGGCACAATCGTGTCCGCCTGCGCAAACCGTCCCAGTGACGGGTCGTACCAGCGCGCGTTATAGAACATGAGACCGAAGCCCGCCGCGCCAATGTCCGTGGCGGCGTCGGCGATGTAGGAGTATTGTCCCGTGTAGGTGTAGCGTGTGGGCAGAGTCTTGTTGGCATCCGTGTAGCGGACCTCTCCCCACGCCTTGTAGCGCGTCTCGATGGATTCGCCGGTGACCGAGTCCACGGCGAGGGAGGTGGAGCCGAGGCTTGTCCTGAGCCGTGTCGAAGGGTGGTCGGAGAGCAGGTAGGTCAACGTGGTGGATTGGGGCACGATGTATTTTCCTGC
>VFKQ01000135.1 GCA_009885445.1 Anaerolineaceae bacterium
CCTCTATGACGGAGCGACAGTCGCCGCCGAATTAACTTGGACCTCGCGCGCCCGTCACACCGCCGAACTGGCGCCTGCGCTCGATTCGCTGTTGAAGCGGGTCGGCCTTTCAATGAGCGGACTCTCCGCTGTAGGCGTCGCCATCGGCCCGGGCTCGTTCACCTCATTGCGTGTGGGACTCTCCTTCGCGAAAGGTCTTGCGTTGGCGCGCAAAATTCCGCTGTTTGGAATCAACACGCTTGATTTTGTAGCCGCCAGTGTGCCCATCCAAAAATATCCATTGGCCGCAGTCTTGCAAGCCGGGCGTGGACGAATCGCCGTCGGCTGGTACGAGGCCTCAGAAAACGGCTGGCAGGCTCAAGGTCCGGCAGGAACGATGAGCGCGGACGAATTAGCCGAGTCGATTCATCGTCCCACTCTGGTGGTCGGAGAGTTGAACGCGGAGGAACGTCAGCGGTTGGCGCGCAAACGCGTCAACGTGTTGTTGGCCTCGCCGGCGCAATCCGCTCGACGCGCGGCCTGGCTCGCCGAGTTGGCGTGGAGTCGCTTGCAGAACGGCGAGTCGGATAATGCCGCGTCGCTGGCACCAATCTATTTAAAAACAGTGGAAGGGTTATCTTCATAATGCAAGTGCGACGCATGAGCCTTGATCATTTGGCGGCGGTGGTGGAAATTGACCACGCCTCGTTTAAGTTGCCGTGGTCGGAGCGCGCCTATCAATATGAGATGACGGGCAATAGCGCGGCGCGTTGTTGGGTGAGCGAAGTGGATGCGCAGGTGGTGGCGATGCTCATCATCTGGATGATTTTAGATGAAGCGCACATCGCCACGATTGCGACACACCCTGAGTTTCGTCGCCGTGGAATTGCAAAACGATTGTTGATGGATGCGTTAATTTCTGCGCGCGAAGAAGGTGCGCGTTCAGCAATGCTCGAAGTGCGCGCGGGCAATGAGGCCGCGCAGGAAATGTATAAATTGTTTGGCTTCAAAGCCGTGGGGTTGCGTAAAAAATATTACAAGGATAACAACGAGGATGCTGTGTTGATGACGTTGGAAAATTTGGATGATGTTCATTTAATTCACGGCGACGCCATGTAGGGGCACGGCGACGACATGTAGGGGCACGGCGTCGCCGTGTAGGGGCACGGCGTCGCCATGTAGGGGCACGGCGTCGCCATGTAGGGGCACGGCGTCGC
>VFKQ01000217.1 GCA_009885445.1 Anaerolineaceae bacterium
AAATAGAGCTTGCTCCTTGCGCCGTCCTCGGCGCAAGATTTACTCGCAAAACGCCGCCGAGGACGGCGGCTTGAGCCTATGTAATTTAGACTTCATGTACGGTAGAGAACTGTCAAAAAAAAGATACTAAGAAATAGTTCTCAGTCAGGCTGGGAAGTTTAGGGGCACATGATTAAATAAGCGCAGTTTACGATTCGTTTTAGAAACTTGGTTTAGCGAGAAAACTTGGGGCAAAAAACGTTAAAGACAAAATATTAAACACGCATGCGTTTAATGAAAAACGTAGACAGGCAACACTTGTCTGCGTGTGTACGTTTTTACTTGTGTACGTGTGTATTTGTCTACGTGTGTACCTAAACTTACAACCCAAAATCAGCATCCGTCTTGTCGGCGTCGGGATAGAACAACGGTTGACCGTACAGGTCGATTCCAAATTTAGCGATCACATCCTGCGTGGATTGCTTCAAGAGAAAATTCAAAAATGCCATCGCGCCCTCGTAATTAACCCTCGGCCACTTCGCGGGGTTAACGGTGATGACGTGATAAATATTCAACAGCGGCGGGTCGCCTTCGAGCAAAAGCTCGAGTTGCCCATTATCTTTTTGCGCGAGATATGTGGCGCGGTCTGTGAGCGTGTACGCATTTTTTTCGGAAGCCACGATCAGAGTCGCGCCCATGCCTTGTCCCGTTTCGAGATACCAACTCTGGCCTGCGGGGTCGAGCGCGGCTTTCTTCCACAGTTCCAATTCTTTTTTGTGTGTGCCCGAATCGTCGCCGCGCGAAATGAAGGTGGCGCCGGAGTTGAAGATCAGCGTCAACGCGTTCACTGCCGAGTCCATGCCGTTGATTCCCGCCGGGTCTGCGGCGGGACCGACGATGATAAAGTCGTTGTGCATCACCAGCGCGCGGTCTTTGCCAAAGCCGCCGTCCATGAATGTGACTTCAGACGAGGGCGCATGCACGAGTAGGACGTCGGCGTTGCCCTCTTCGCCCATCTTGAGCGCCTGCCCTGTGCCCACCGCCACGGTCTGGACCGTGTAACCGGTCTCAGCCTCGAAGAGCGGAATCAGCACATCCAGCAATCCTGAGTCTTGCGTGGAGGTGGTCGTCGCGAGAATCAGTATCGGGTTGGCTGGAGCCGCTTCGGGCGCGGTGGTTGAGGCGGGCGCGCAGGCGTTAAGTAGCAAAAAAATTGTGAGCAGAGTTAGTTTTTTCATAGGCGCAAGTTTACGCGCCCTTCCAAAAGTTGACAATCCCCATGCGCGCGCCCTAAAATAATTTAATATGCTACACTCATCCAGAAGAGCGATGATCGGCACGTTTTTTGGCCGTCATCATTTTATACCCAGCGCAGTCAAAAAATGCGCTTTTTCAGAAGCGGGAAAGCGCGTTTTTTGACTGTGGGTATTATAGAGAGGCTTGTTATGCAAACAACTGAAACATTTTCTGCGCGAGACCGCGACGAGTTTCGCACCTGGCTGATTGCCAATCATGATTCTGCCAAAGAGGTCTGGCTGGTCATCTATAAGAAAACATCAGGCGAAGCCAGCATCAGTTATGAAGAAGCCGTAGAGGAGGCGCTATGTTTTGGCTGGACAGATAATTTGATGAAGTCTTTGAAGAGCAGTATGTTTATTCAACGCTTTACGCCGCGCCGCAAGGGAACGGACTGGACTCTGACCAATGAAAATTTGGTGCGCAAGATGATCATCGAGGGCAAGATGACGGAGGCGGGCAAGGCGGTTTTGCCGTTTGGGTTTGTAGTGTAATGGATCCAATTAAATAATCAATATGCCAAACAAATTTCTCGACCTGCTCTCCACCCAAACCCTCCTCGCCGACGGCGCAAAGGATATTTATTTCAACCGTTTGTTTTATCAGCAGGCCAAAGAACCGAAAGAGTTATGGGAACTACCGAACGGCGAACACGGCGCGGCGTTTTTGCAAAATGCGCAGGAGTATTCAAAACAGGTGCTGGCCTTTTTCGATCAGGCGATCACTTTGGTATGATTACCCCATGACGAAAAAATTTCTTGACCTTCTCCAAAGCCAAACACCGCTTGCTGACGGGGCGATGGGCGCCATGCTCCATGTGCGTTGTTTGGGATTTGCCAGAATAAAGCAAGGGGATCGATCGTCTTATTAGCAAATTTCCGAGGGTCGTCAAAAAAGGTTGCGTGGAGCGGTTGATCAAATAACGGAGCATCAGAGTGAACCTAAAGCGTTTGTTTTTATTTGAATACACCCCGCTGATTATCTTGCTGGTGATTCTTTTATCAATAGGAATATTCAGCCTTCCCAGCTATGGTGAAAGCTGGGACGAATTCCATTACCTGGGTCACGCTCGTCTTTCCATGCAGGCATATACAGGCGCAATGCCTGCATGGGACGTTATCTATCGCTTTTACGGCCCCTCTTTTATGATGCTTGTAGTATTGGTCGCAAAGCTTTTCCCCGATGCAATCCTTTCAGATGTCGCCCATGCGCTCAGTTTCCTTACCTTCCTGATCGGGCTGGTCATTTTTTATAAACTCGCCCGTCGTTTTCTCGGTGTTTGGGAATCCTATGGCGCTACTTTATTATTTACCAGTCAACCGCTTTTATGGGGCCATGCTTTTATTAATCCAAAAGACACGCCATTTACGATCGGCTTCATGGCCAGCATTTACTTTGGTTTGCGAATGCTGGATAGCTTGAAGCTGGATCCGCCCAAACAGCCGGATGCCCGCCTGAATGGAATCCTGCGCGACGAGGCGAAAAGCCTTCCGCGCCCGCGCCGGGTTTTGCTAGTCATCGGCCTGTTTCTGGCTGTTGGCCTTTCCATCTGGCTGGCAACTTTGCTCATGAACTTACAAATGAAAGTCTTCCCACCCGTTTTTAGCACAGCCGATTTTTTCGAGATGGAAAATTACCACTACCAGATTACCCGCCAGTTTGAATATATATTATTGGCAGTTGGCTTACTCCTTTTTTTCTGCGGCTTTGTGGTTTCAATTTTCCTGCCCTTGAGCGGCCGTCATATTTTCGAAGTCGAATTAAAGCCAATTGCCTGGCGGGTCAAACAAGCATTAACCAATCGCACTCTGCTAATCACAGCGCTGATTGTTGGTTTAACCTCTTCCATCCGATTTTTGGGGCTGGCCGCCGCAGGGTTTATCGGGCTATTGGTCATTTGGCGGCATCGCTATGCCGCCATAGTGCCTCTGGCTGTTTTCGCGGGCCTAAGCTTTCTGGTCATGTATGTTACCTGGCCATACTTGTGGACGGCTCCTTTTTTTCGCTTTTTTTTGACTGTGGCTGTTATGTTGCGCTTTCCCTGGTCAGGCAAAGTCTTGTTTGAGGGTCAATACTATACCCCCGACCAACTACCTTACTACTATCTGCCCAAACTGATTGTCTTGCAAACCACTGAAACTGCCCTGATTTGTTTTTCACTGGGCTTGCTTGTGTTGGTCTATCTCCTAATTAAAAGGAAAAGACAGCCTGGGTTAATAGAATTGGCCTACTTGTGCCTTATCTGGTTTTTCCTGCCAGTTCTTTGGGCTGTTATCGGCAACCCTAACCTGTATGATAATTTTCGCCAGTTACACTTTGTTTTGCCTCCAATATTCCTGCTTGGCGGATTGGGTTTGCAAATAATATTCTCAAAATTACGACACCCCCTGGTAAAAATATTTGTACTTATACTTTTGGTTGTACCCGGCATGGACGCCTATTTTCACCTGCATCCATACGAATATGTTTATTACAATACCTTTGCGGGCCAAAACACATTCCGCAAATATGAAGCTGACTACTGGGGCACCTCCTTCCGTGAGGCCAGTCAATATATTAATCAAATTGCTCCCGCCGGTGCCAAAGTTGTGGTGTGGGGGCCGGTCATGCCTCTTTGGGCATATCTCCGCCCAGATATTTCCGCCGTCGGTTATGAAGTTGGGCCGATTCCAAGCGGGCCTTATTACGCTGTGGTGTTGTCTCGTTACGACAATGATATTATCGTCCATCCGGATGCGCCGGTGCTTTTCAGTGTAAAGAAAAACGGCATGATTCTGGTTGTCGTCAAGTATATTGAACCACCATGAGCGCCTGCGGGTTTTGGACCTTACCCTTGTTTAGCTGTCGGGTGTGATTTCTGAATTTGTGCCGCTGGCCCCACGGATACATATTGGGCCATAAGCAGGAGATGGTATGCGCGACCTTTGTATCTTAATACCCATTTATAACGATTGGGAATCGTTGGCGATTTTATTGGGCGCATTGAATAACATTGCCACCCAGAAAGATTTGCGCCTGCATATGGTTGTCGTGGATGATGGCTCCACTATTGCGCCGCCCAAATGGGATTTGCACCAGCTGGACCACATCGTTGCGCTGGATGTTGTTTCCCTGATTCGTAATCTTGGGCATCAGCGAGCGATTGCCATGGGTCTTGCGGTGATCAGCGGCATGCAAATCAATACGCCAGTCATTGTGATGGATGGAGATGGCGAAGACCAGCCGGCAGACGTATTTTTACTTTTAACACAACACGACCAAAGCCCCGACGAAATTATTTTTGCGCAACGCGCCAAGCGTTCAGAAGGCCGTTTGTTTCGTGTTTTTTATTTTTTCTTCAAAGTTTTCTTTCAATTTCTGGTCGGGAAGAAAATCACCTTTGGTAATTTCTGCCTCATTCCCGCCGGGCAGTTGCGTAGGGTGGCGCACCTGCAGGAATTGTGGAATCACTTTGCCGCAGGGATTATGCACTCCAGTATGAGCTGGAAGATCGTTCCCACAACGCGTGGCACTCGCCTCACAGGAAAATCGCACATGAACCCAGTGGCACTGGTGCTCCACGGATTGAGCGCCATTTCGGTTTACATTGAAATTGTCTATGTGCGCCTGCTGTTTCTTGCCTTTGGGTTGATATTATTCGATGTACTGTCATTTATTGCCCTGATATATATTCGCTTTGGTACACCGCTGGCTATCCCTGGCTGGGCTACCAGTGTGGCAGTGGGCCTGACGGTGATGATGGTACAGGCAGTTCTCTTTTTGGCATTGTTATCCTTTGTCGTCTTGAGCTATCGTAGCGGTAAAATGTTTATCCCGGCAGTGGATTATAAAGATTACCTTCTAAATATTGAGCACATTAAACCATGACTGAAACTTATATTGGCAATGAATTGGAAATTTTTGCCAACGCCCTGCGCTGGAAGGCATACTTCTCTGGCACCCTCGCCCCTTATGGCAAAAAAGTATTGGAAGTCGGTGCAGGCCTAGGCGCAACCACCTCCATCTTATGCGACGGTTCCCAGGAAGAATGGCTCTGCCTTGAGCCAGATCTGCAACTCCTCGCGCAAGTGGAGGCGCGCATTCGCTCTGGGGAATTGCCCGCCTGTTGCCATGCCCGCGCAGGCACAGTTCGCGACCTTGCCCCCGGCGCATTGTTCGATAGCATCCTCTATATTGATGTGTTGGAGCATATTAAAGAAGACCAAGCGGAGTTGGAACATGCCGCCAGGCACCTTGCACCTGGAGGCCGACTGATCGTGCTTTCCCCGGCATATTCATTTTTATACAGTCCTTTTGATGAGTCGATTGGGCATTACCGCCGCTACACACGCGCTTCGCTCACCTTGCTCACTCCGCCAGCATGCAAAATTGTCAGATCGATGTACCTCGATTCAGTTGGACTCTTTACGTCGCTTGCCAACCGTCTTTTTCTTAAGCAAAGCATGCCCACTCAAGCGCAGATTCTTTTTTGGGACCGCAACCTGGTACCTTTATCGAAAATTATTGACCGACTGATTGGCTTCCGTTTTGGCCGCTCCGTTATCGTCATCTGGGAACGTCCGCAATAGCGCGCTTATAATGAGCTTATGAATTTATTTCTCTCCCAGCTTTTATCAGGCACCACCCTCCTCGCCGATGGCGCAATGGGCACGATGCTTCATGCGCGCGGCATTGGCTTTGATAAATGTTTCGACGAATTGAATCTCACCAACCCCGCCGCCGTGGCCGACATTCATCGCGAATACATCGAAGGGGGCGCGCAATTAATTATCACCAACACGTTTGGGTCGAATCGATTCAAGCTAAGCAAGCATGGACTCGGCGAGCGCGTCGTCGAAATTAATCGCGCCGGAGTCGAATTGGCCAAACGCGCCATCTCGGCCTCGGTAAGGGCGGAGCATGCTCCGCCCCTGCTCGTAGCGGGTGACGTCGGCCCTCTGGGCGTGCGCATTGCTCCCTTCGGGCGAGTCCAACCCGAGGCGGCGCGCGCCGCGTTCGCGGAACAAATCAGCGCGCTGGCCTCCGCGGGCGCGGACTTGATCGTCATCGAGACGATGAGCGACCTGTACGAGATTCAAGAAGCGATTCGCGCCGCGCGTGAATCGTCCACGTTGCCCGTCGTTGCCACGGTGACGTTTACGCGCGACGACCGCACACTGCTCGGCGACGACCCTGCCAAAGTGGCGCGGACTCTCGCTGAGGCTGGCGCAGATGTGATCGGCGTCAACTGCTCGGGCGGACCGGCGCAGTTATTGCGCATTCTTAAAGCGATGCGCGCCGCCGTGACCCATGGAAAATTTTGGGTCAAGCCGAACGCGGGCTGGCCCGAACAAGTGGGCGGACGAATCATGTACCCCGCAGACGCGGAATATTTTGGCGAGTATGCGCTGTCATTTCGTGCGGCGGGGGCGAGCGTTGTCGGCGGGTGCTGTGGGACGACGCCCGCACACATTGCGTCGATGCGCCGCGCGTTGGATTCGGCGGCTGAACCCGTCTCGTTTTTGGCGAACCCGTTAGCGGCGGAGGAAGAAGCGCTCGAGGGAGCGGAGTCTGAGTCGGAGTTGGCGAAAAAATTGTCGGCAGGAAAATTTGTCATCTCCATCGAAATGGATCCGCCGCGCGGACTCTCGACTCACAAATTAATCGCGGGCGCGTCGCTGTTGCACGATGCGGGCGCGGACGTGATCAACGTGGCTGACTCGCCGATGGCGCGCATGAGGATGTCGGCGTGGGCGGTGTGTCAGATCGTGCAGAGGCAGGTGGGCGCGGAGACGACGTTGCACTTCCCGACGCGCGGACGAAGCCTGTTGCGTGTGCAGGGAGATTTGCTGGCCGCGCACGCGCTCGGCATTCGCAATGTTTTTGTGGTGATGGGCGACCCGACCGCGATTGGCGATTACCCCGAAGCGATGGACAATTACGATTTGGTGCCGTCGGGTTTGATTAAGTTAATCAAGCAGGGATTCAACGCGGGCATGGACCACTCGGGCACGAGCATCGGCCAGCCGACGAATTTTTTTGTGGGCGCGGCGTTGAATCTTGCGCCGAGTGATGTTGAACGCGAGATTAAAAATTTGCATCGCAAATTACAAGCGGGCGCGGACTTCTTTTTGACGCAACCCATCTATCGCGCAGAAGATGGCGAAAAATTTTTAGCGGCGTATGCAACGAAGCATGGCAAAATGGACAAGCCCATTCTGGCGGGCGTCTTGCCGCTGGTCAGTGCGAAGCACGCCAACTTTTTAAATCACGAAGTGCCTGGCATTTCGATTCCCGCTGAAATGATTGCACGCATGGAGTCCGCAGGGGAGGACGCGGCGAAAGTTGGTGTGGAACTGGCCGTGGAGTTGATTCAAAAAATCAAACCCTGGGCGCAGGGCGTGTACATCATGCCGCAATTTAGTCGCTTCGATTTGGTGGCGGAGATTGTGGAGAGGGTAAAAACGTAGACAGGTAGACACGTAAACGGGTAGACACGTAAACAGGTAAAAAAGACATCCGAAGTCTCGCAGACTTCGGATGTCTTTTTTATGCGTAAACCAATTTCCCCTTTGGCACAGGGATTTCCCTGCCTAGTTCGCGGGCAGTTTCAATCCACTCTTGCGCGATCTGTTCCACGTTGACGAGCGCTTCTTGATAGGTCGCGCCGTCCGCCATGCACCCAGGCAACTCGGGGACTTCGGCGATGAACGCCTCGTCTTCTGCGCTCCAATAGAGAATTACTTCATATTTCATTTTACTTCAACAGTGCTTCAAATTCTTCCGCGCTTATCTGTGCCTGCCGCAAAATAGATTTCAAGACATTCGGATTCAAATCCCCAGGGTGGTTTGGCACAGTGACAAGCAAGTTTCCCCGCTTGAATTGAACATGGCTTCCCTTTTGGCGCACCTGACGAAAGCCCGCTTTTTCCAGGGCCGCAATTACTTGTCGCGATTTGAGGACGGGCAGTTTAGGCATACGCCTTCACGGCTACGTCCACTTTGAATTTGAAAATTTCCAATGTGTCGAGCGGCAACGTGTTGCGCGGATCATTAGCAGATGTAACTGGCCGCAGATAAGGCAACCCGTCCTCGAAGGAGCCTTCGAGATGCAGGCTCGCGGCTTCGAGTAGGTTCTTGCGCGCTTCTGCAGATGTCTTTCCCTGTGAAGCGACATCCAGTTCGGGGCACAGCGCGCTGTACTCGTTATCTTCTTTCCAGAGGATGCCAGTAAATACAAACATGTCCATAGGGTATCTCCTGCAAAAATTATACACCTTGTTTACATATGCACCTGTCTCCGTGTATACTCCCATCATGCTCCTCACCATTGACCTCGGCAACACCAACCTG
>VFKQ01000354.1 GCA_009885445.1 Anaerolineaceae bacterium
CAATGTCGCCCTCGCTGACGGTGCGCGGCAGGGTGGTTAATTTTTGATCTAAAGTAAATTCTTCAAAGTAAAGTCCGGGCATGAGATAGTCTCCTGGTTGGATGGTTAGATAGTTTGATAGTTGGATGGCTTCCTGCGGGGCCAAACGGTCGAGTACTAACTACGTTCTTTAGGCGGCAGGTTATGGAAATTTGGCGTCATTTGTTTGGCGGTCTTCTTCCACATTCTTAATCCATTGAAAGCCATGATGAGTAAGACGATGTAGAGTAAAGAGATAAATTTGATGTCCTTTACAAAGTAAAGCCATATTCCAATTACATCCACAATTATCCAGTAAGCCCAACTTTCGATCTTTTTCTGAGCCATGAGCCACATCGCCGAAAAACTCATTATTGTTGTGAAAGCATCAAGATAAGGGAAAGATGCCGCTTCAGGAAAAATTGTTGGGAGAAGGATGTGGATTCGACTCATTAAAACGCCAGTTATGGCGGAGAAAACAAGTGTTACGGCAACCCATAAAATAAGCCCTTTTGAGTTGCTGTATTTTACATCAGTTATCCGCCCATTATCTTTAGGGGATTTATTCCATACCCACCAACCATAGATACTTGCACCAAGATAATAAATTTGTTCAATGGCGTCAGAGTAAAGTCTAATTTGATAAAACAAAGCCATGAATAACGCTACGCTGATAATCCCGATTGGCCACGTTAAAATATTTCTCTTGGAAATAAGCCAGACTGACCAAAGGTAAAAGACAGTGCCGATAAATTCGATGTAACTCATCGGGTATCCAACTATCGTAAAAGCAAGGTTGTCCACGCTAAGGAAGTTTTGCATCAGGATTTTCCTTGAAAACATTTAGTAAAGGTTTATATTTTTGAAATCTACTCAATATTGATTTGACTTTTTCCACTCTGGCTTCCAGGTTGCCACTTAAGGTAATGAAGGGAATCTTTCTTGCAAGAAGATCGCCGATAATTTGTTTCTGAAAGGTTTTTCGATTGACATCTCCTGAACGATCCCAACTATCATCATATGGGATATCGGTATCACAAAGAAAAACTAAATCGTAGCGGGATTGCGCCAGATTTGCAAACTCACATAATTTTGGGGGTGTAGTCTGGTGATAATACTGGGAAAACATAAAAGTTGTTATAGCATTGGTATCTGTAAATAGATACTGATTTGCCTGATGAAGCAGGCCATTCTCGCGTTCCAAGTGCCCTTCTGCAATCTCGACCAATTGCTCCAAGGATAATCTGCGTTGAACTTGATTTTTATCCCAATATTCTCGCCCATATTCAGCCATCCAAACTGTGTTGTATTCACCCGCCATTCGCTTGGCCATAGTTGTTTTACCTGTGGAAGGTGCGCCCAAGAAGACAACGTTTGTAATCAAGTCTTGATAAACGATGGGTGAAATGTACTTACGATACAAGAAGGGATTTTCTCTAATCTTCGACCCAGAGATGGGGATAATATCGCGGGAAGGGTTTATTAATCTGTTGACAGCGCCAAGCGCAACACTCATGTGTTCCCCGTAAAACTCGCTTGAGTAAAAATGAGTTATACCCGAAATCTTTAAATGTTCGATAACGTATCTTTCATGACCGCGTTTTATTTTAGGCGTCTCGCCAACCTCTGTTGGCCCATCCCATGCTTCGATAGCCCTTACATGTGGATATAGCTTTCTTATCCAATTGGAGCGAATATTTAACGGAATGGATGTTGTTTCCGGAGCATCGTAAATAATTACAGACACCTCATCCATTTCAGAAAGCGCTATTTCAATGACTGATTGATGCCCTTTGTGTAAAGGTGCAAACTTTCCAAGAGTAAGTCCGTGAGTTTTGCTCATGATTATTGAGGCTGTTTTTGGGGAAGTCGCTGAACTGTTCGACTATCCAGCCAAATTATACCCTTTGACCTCTCCCCATTCTGCCCGTACAATTCAGGCATGCCCTCATGGAATCTCACCAACGGCGACCCGCTGCACCTCAGCCTCGCCGCTGACGCCCGCTTCGGCGGCGCGGACTATCTCAACGACCACAACTGGGAACTCGAACTCGGCGCGGGCCAGCCTGCCGCGCTTTCTTTGCACACCACGTTCGGACTGCGCGCCCGCTCGATGCGCATCTTCCCTTCATTTAACGAAGGACGCAAAACCGTCACAGACCCCGCCACCTTCGTCGCGCCACCGTCCCTGCGCGCCTTTTACCCCAACCTCCTAATTCTCCAATTCTCTCCATTTCAGAATCTCGAAGTCACTGCCGAATTTTGGGTGCCATCCTCGCAAACGCTGGCGGGGCGTTATACGCTGATTAATCGGGCGCCCGCCTCACGCAAGATTCGCCTCGACGTCTCCGCCGCGCTGGTTCCACTGGATGGCAGTCCATTCGCCGCGACGCAGATTCAGATGGTCAACGTGCTCGCCGCTTCCACGGGCGGACTCGCCCCGCTTCTATTTATGTCGGGCGGGCCGGCCTCAGTTACCGGCGCCTCCCCCTCGCTGACAGTGACTCTCGACCTCGCCCCGGGCGCCTCGCGCCAAATCACGTGGACCGAGGCCGCGCTCGAAACGGCTGAAGCTTCATTTGAGTTGGCCCGCCGCACCGCATCGCGTCCCTTCGACGCCGAACGCGCGCGCATTGAACTCACTTCACAATCGGAAACAGTCGAAATCCAAACCGGCGACCCCGACTGGGACGCGGCCTTCGCCTTCACCCAAAAAGCCGCGCTGAGTCTTTTCTTCCCCGCCAGTGAACATTTGCCTAACGCCTCCTTTGTCACCTCGCGCAGGCCCGACAGCGGATTCTCGCGCACACGCGACGGCAACGATTATCCCCTCGGCTGGGCGGGACAAAGTCCGCTCGATGCATATTATCTTTCCGGCTTGCTCCCCGGCGCGCCAAGCCTCGCGCACGGACTCTTGAAAAACTTTCTCGCCTCGCAAGCCGAAGACGGAGTGATCGACATGCGTCCGGGCCTCAAAGGTCAACGCACAAAAATGCTGGCCGCGCCCATCCTCGCCTCCACCGCCTGGCACATCTACCTCACCAACGGCGACGAAAAATTTCTGGCCGAGTCGTTCCCAAAACTATTGTCCTTTTTCTGGAACTGGTTCGCCCTCGCCCACGACCGCGACGCAGACGGCCTGCCCGAATGGGATCACCTCCTGCAAACCGGCTGGGAGGATAACCCGCTCTTCGATGTTTGGCATCCCTCCGCGCAAAGTGTAGACGTGACCACCGTCATCAACCCGGGCCTCTACGCACTGCTCGCGCGTGAAGCGGGTTGCCTCATCCTCATGGCCGATAAACTCGGCCGCGCCGGCGAAGTCGAACTTGTCCGCGTGCAGGCCGAACTGCTCGAAAAATCTGTCGCCGATTCCTGGGACGAACACGCCGCCCTCTATCGTTACCGCGACCTCAACACGCGCCTCAGCCTACCCGGAAAAATCCTCGCCACTGCAAACGGCAAAGAACCCATCAAACCCAAACTCGAATTTTATAGTCCCGTGCGTTTGCTGATTCAAATCCAAACCGCCAACCCCGCCGCCAAACGCCCCGAAGTGCGCATCTCTGAATATGTCAGCAAGACGCCCGTCGAAATTATTACGCCCGAGCAATTCACGTGGCGCAGTGGCGGCTTGGTCGCAACCAGCCGCCGAGTCTATGAGCGCCTCGGCCTCGTCTCTGCGAAAGGCCTCAAAGAGGAAGATGTCGTCATCGTCAAAACCGTGGACCTCACCGCGCAGGATCACACCCTCTTCTTGCCGTTGTGGGCCGCCCTGCCCGAGACTGATCGCGCACAAACATTACTGCGCGCCCTCACCGACGCGGACCGCTTCGCCCGCCCATTCGGAATCCCCGCCGTCGCCTCCTCCTCCGCGCCCTTCGACACGCTCAGGGCATCGCCCGAAGCGGATTCAGTCTCGAGGAGCGTTCACCTCCCCTGGAACAATCTCATCGGCGAGGGCCTGCTCGGCTACGGATTCAAAGACGAAGCCGCCCGTCTCGTCGAAAAATTAATGAGCGCCGTGATTCAAAATTTAAAAAATGGACGCGCCTTCTACCAAAGTTACCACGCCGACAATGGCGCCGGCCTCGGCGAACGCAACGCGCTGGCAGGTCTCGCCCCCTTGGGCCTCTTCCTGCAAACCCTCGGCGTGACGATTCTCTCCGGCACCAGCGTGCGCCTCGAAGGAAAAAATCCCTTCGCCTGGCCCATCACCCTCCGCTATCGCGGCATGACCATCACGCGCGGACTCGAGTCTACTGAAGTGAGTTTTTTGAATGGCAAGTCGGTTACCGTCACCGACAATGCGGCCTGTGTTGTTTCCGCTTAAACAGTCACCGTCCATGCGGCGTAGAATAGGGTGCTGAATTTCTTTCTTATGCTATAATTTTTTGAACAAGGTGCAACATGGCAATGCCTAGAATCCTGCAAGATTTCTCATCCCTTTCTCCCGAGGCCCAAAAGCAACTTCTCGTTTATTTGGACTATCTTAAAACGCGTTATCCTGCAGGCGCCACGAAGAAGGTCAAAAAACGAAAATTGAAGGATGAGCCATTTATTGGCATGTGGCGAAACCGAACAGATATTCAAAACGGCGCAGATTATGTGCGCGATTTTCGCCGCCGTGAGTGGGGCCGCAAGGCGTGAGCATTACACTGGTTGACACGGATATTCTGATTGATTCCGGGTTGCAGGATGAGCAGGCCATCCGCTGTCTCAACGATTTGGAGCAAATATCAGATTTGGGGCTAAGCGCCATTACGCAGATGGAGTTGATTGTTGGCTGTCGGAACAAGACCGAGCTCCGCAAAATACAACAGTTTCTCCAACGCTTTCAGGTGTATCCTTTGACAGATCAAATAAGCGGGTTGGCCACTGATCTGCTCGAAAAATATCGCCTGAGTCACGGGTTGCTTATTCCGGATGCGTTAATCGCAGCCACGGCCCTTTCTTTGACTTGTGATTTTATAACCAAAAATCAACGCGACTATCAGTTCGTTCGCGATTTGCGGCTGTTGCCGTACCCATAGTTGCACAGCAACGCAAACTAATCAGCCAAGAGAAAACCCCGGATTTCCAAACCCCTTTTTAAACTCTCAAGAGACTCGAGTCTACTGAAGTGAGTTTCTTGAATGGCAAGTCTGTCACAATCACAGACTCTGCGGCTTGTGTTGTCTCCGAGTAGTGTCATCTCTTCATTCATAAAACAAATTTTCACCGCGAAGACTCGTACTGAGCCTGTCGAAATATTGGCGAAAAATATCTGAGTTTTGCGTAAGACGTGTTAAAATTAACACAGAGCAACATCACAAGGAGCAATTGCGTGAAATTGACGAAACTCTTCAAAGAATTTTTTGAAAGTGAACAGGCTTCGGGCATTTTGTTGATTTTATGCACCGGGTTTTCGATCCTGGTTGCCAACATGGCATGGGGATTGGGGTATATCGAGTTTTGGCATCAAAAGATTGGCGTGGCATTAGGCAGGTTCACGTTGAACCTGAGCGTAGAACACTGGATCAACGATGGGCTGATGGTGATCTTCTTCCTGTTGATCGGTCTGGAGATCGAGCGCGAAATCTACGCGGGCGAACTGTCGGACTTGAAGAACGCCACCCTGCCGATCTTTGCCGCTCTCGGTGGAATGCTGATCCCGGGGTTGTTCCACTTTTTGCTCAACCGCGGCACCGAAACCCAAAGCGGCTTTGGCGTGCCGATGGCAACCGACATTGCCTTTGCCTTGGGCGTGCTTGCGCTACTGGGCAATCGGATTCCATTTGCGCTCAAGGTGTTTTTGACGGCGCTGGCAATCATTGACGACCTGGGCGCCATTTTCGTGATCGCGTTGTTCTACGTGGGTGATTTTTCGCTGACATACCTGCTTTTGTCGTTGGGTGTCTTTGTAGGATTGCTGGTGTTGAATCGTCTGGGGGTAAAGAGGCTTGCCTGGTATCTGATTCCCGGATTTTTTATGTGGTACTTCATGTTGCAATCGGGAGTCCATGCAACGCTAGCGGGTGTTTTGCTGGCGTTCGCAATTCCGTTCGGCGATGGCGGCGAAAACTCACCCTCTTATATTCTTCAACATGCCTTGCATAAACCGGTGGCGTTCCTGATCGTGCCATTATTCGCGCTTGCCAACACCGGCATTGTGCTGGGCGAAGGGTGGATCACCAGCATCGCTTCGACAAACAGCCTCGGCGTTTTTCTGGGTCTGTTTGCGGGAAAGCCACTGGGAATTTTTCTGTTCAGTTTCCTCGCTGTTCAATTCGGGTTGGCGCGCTTGCCCAACAATGTGAACTGGAAACACATCGTCGGTGCGGGCTTTTTGGGCGGCATCGGGTTTACCATGTCCATTTTCATTACCCTGCTGGCGTTTACAGACCCGGCTATTGTCAGTAGCACCAAGATCAGCATTTTGCTGACATCACTCTTGGCGGGCGTGACTGGCTACATCTTCCTGAGCAAGCTGGAGGGCACGAGGCAACCAGCCAATGCCGGGAATGCAGGGTAATCGCATTTGAATTTTTTACCCGCTAATCCTGCCAATCACATCAAAAATATGGTTGCGGCGCGGACTGTCTGTGAAGGCTAGACTTGTGGAATCGCAAGCGTTCTATTTGCAATTTTTTACGCGCTTTTTTGACGCGCGTATCACTGCGCTATAAATTCGGTGGTATAGTGCGGGCTCCAAGGAGCAAAGCGATGAACAATTCAATTCGTTTATTGATGTTGGCAGTGGTGCAGGAACAGGACCTGGATGCGGCCACGCGTGCGCTGGAAAGTTTAGGCGCGCCGGTGGTGTATCTCTCCAGCGCCGGAGGGTTTTTGGGGCGACGAAACGCGACGATTCTGGTCGGCCTGCCGGTTGCACAAGAGGAGCAGACGTTGGAAGTTTTGCGCAAGACCTGCCGCCAGCGCATCGAATATTTGACTCTGCCGATGGAGGGCACACCGTTGCCCCTGCCCGCGCCCGTGCCGGTGACGGTGGGCGGCGCGAGCGTTTTTGCTTTGCCGGTGGAACGTTACGAGGAGTTATAAAATGAAAATGATGATTGCCATCGTAAAAGATCATGACGCCGACCCGGTGACTCAAAAACTGACCGCCGAAAATTTTCGCGTGACGCGTGTGGCCTCCACCGGCGGATTTTTGCGCAGTGGTGTGGCCACGTTGTTGATTGGCGTCGAAGATGACAGCGTGGATGCGGCCATGCGCGTTTTGCGCGAGGGCCTGGCTCCGGCCAAAGCAGGCGAGAAGCGCGCCACCGTCTTCGTGGTGCCGGTGGAACATTTTGAGCAGGTGTGAGCGGGGAAATACGTAGACATGTTTTACCTGTTTACCTGTTTACCTCCCCCCTCACCTACACACCAACGGCCCCCTCACCGGTGAGGGCAAACCGAAAGCCTGCAACACTGGCAGTCCATCCCACTCTGCGGGGCGGACGAGATTGAGCATGAACGCGGCAGTAGCCGCAGTGTCCATCGTGTGAATCGGAATGGATAACTCCTGCGAAATCACGCCCGGTCCGCTGATCACCCACGGGATGGTCATGTCTTCGAGGGAGTCTGTGCCATGAGTGGTGTCGTGCCCGCCATGGTCTGCAGTGACAATCACCAACGTTGTCTCGCGCAAACCGTTTAAGTTTAACCCAGCCAGCAGAACGCCCAGCGCTCCGTCCGCTTCGCGCAACGACGCGAACTGCTCTTCAGACATCCAGCCAAATTCATGGCCCTGCAAATCGGGCGTGGGGAAATGTACAAACATCACACCGAAACCGTTGCGCATCTCGTCTGCGGCGCGCGCGGCGATGACAGACTCGCCTTCAGGGTGAAATTCAAAAAGACTCAGGCTTTCCGGCGCAGTGATTACCTCCGCCAATTTCAACTTGCCGACAATCATCACCGTGCGCAGTCCCGCCGCGTAGGCCAGATCGAACAAGTCGGTGCCGAGCGCGATTCCATTTTCAGGGATGTAATCGTTCCATGTCACCTTATGTTTGTACGGACATTCGCCGGTGAGCATTGAGGTATGCGCAGGTAGAGTTAAACTTGGGTACGTCGTCTGCGCGCGCAGTGAATATGCGCCGCCCTGCATCAATTGTTCCAGGCTGGGCATCGGCGCGGCGGCGATCGCATCGGGGCGCAGACCGTCGAAGCTGACGATCAACACGCGCTTGATGATTGGCGCGAGCGTCGCAGAAGCAGTCAACGTTGGCGCGGGCGTTTCTGTTTGCGTCGCGCTGGCCGTTGACGTGGCGGGCGTCAGAGTCGCGGTGGCCGTCGTCAGCGGCGATTGACAAGCCAGCACGATTAATACACTTGCGGTTAGAATCGAAATGATGGGATTTTTTTTCATGAGGGTTCCGGTGGAAAATGTAGTCGTTGATTGTACCGTGAAGGGAAAGATGAAAGATGAAAGAAAACAGGTAAACACGGAAACAGGTACACAGGTAGACACGGAAACACGAACTTCAAACTATGCCTCACTCGACTCGTAAACACAAGCTACTTAATCTGGCCCTGCTATTTATGCTGACGGCCTGCACTACGCCGCCTCTCGCCGACGTAACCGCCTCGCCGTCCGCGCTGGTAGCGGGTGCGCCCATCGGGAGCGTCAGCAACCCGATCATGCTTGCCGTGCCCGCCGCGCTCCCCGCAGACATTGCGCCCCTCGCGCAGGAAATAGCAAACCAACTCTCCGCGCTGACGGGGCTGAGCATCGTCCCGCTCGAAGTGGCGGATGAGCGCGAACTCGTCGCGGCCCTCGGCGACGGACGTGTACACATTGCCTGGCTCTCGCCGCTGGCCTATTTATATGCGCGCGAAAAAAACTTCGCCGACATCGGCTTCGCCACCACGCGCGGCGGACAGGATAAGCAGGCCGTGCAATTCATGGTCAATGCCAATGCGGCGGCGCGCGGCGAATTCAAAACCTACTACGATGAATTAACTGCCAGCAACTTCAGCGACGCGATTCACGCGCTGGCGCAATTCGCCAACAAACGTCCCTGCTGGACGGATGTCCATTCTGCCACAGGTTATGTTGCGCCGCTGGGAGTGCTGGCCGAAAACGGTATCCCCGTGAAGACGGGCGCGTTCATGCAAACCGAAACAGACCTCCTACGCTCGCTGTATCTCGACCCGGCGGGCGGCGTGTGTCAATTTGGCGCGAGCTACTTCGACGCGCGTCCCCGGCTGGTGGCGGAGCATGAAGACGTCAGCCAGAAAGTGTCTATCGTTTGGGTCAGCCCGCCCACAGTGCCGTTTGATGCGCTGGTGTTTGCGTCGTCGGTGCCGCAGGAGTTGCGTCTGCCCATATTGTCGGCGTTGAATGCGCTGAATCAATCTGAAAATGGGCGGGCGATGTTAAATTCCATCTATCACACCGAAGCATTCAAGTTCGCCGACGATTCTCTTTTTGCAGACTTGCGCCACCTTGTGGACTCGTCGGGGTTGTTATTATTTGATTTGCTGAGATAACTTATTATTCGAGTGCCGCACCGTCAGCAATGCAACTGCTGACTAAAGAAAATTTGTACCGGAGACGCATAATATGAAACCAAATATCTTTATGAGTTACTCGCGCCGCGAAGTGGGCTTTGTGGATGACCTGACCCATCGCCTTGAAAAAGAGGACTTCAAGGTCTGGTTGGATTATCGTACGCTGGTGCCGGGCACGCCGTGGAAAGCGCAAATTGACGCGGGGCTAAAAGGCGCCGATACCGTCATCCTGGTTGTGTCGAAGGAATCGATGGCTTCGAAATATGTGGAGTTGGAGTGGCGGCATTTTTTGAAGATGGACAAGCGTTTGATTCTGGTCATATTTGAGGCCGTGGATTTGCCCAAGGAGTTGGAAGCCTATGAGTGGGTGGACTTTCGCGGTAATTACGAAAAGGGGCTGAAGGAATTATTTTCGCAATTAAATCGATCCATCAAAGAGAAGCATCGCGTGCCCGAGACGGGTTTCAAGGTGCCGATGATCGTGTGGGTTGCGTTTGCGCTCAGCCTGATGATCGCGCTGTATTCGCTCAGCGCGTTTTGGTCGCTGTTTGTGCCCTGGTTCCTGGTTCCACTGCCATATAGAATCTTTAAACGGAATTTCGACTTCACCGAAGTGCAGACCGCGTTATTAATCCTGCCCATCGCGCTCTACCTCGGCTCGCTGGGCATGGCCACTGATCTCGACCTAGCTGATTCCATCATGGTTCTGGCCTTCAACAGCCTGTGGTTTGTGGGCGCGCTGTTTTTTGTTTTGCGCTCGAAAGGCATGCAGCGCTGGGGCAAGCCAGAAGCCACAATGCCGAAGTTCGCCAACCCCTACAAGCCCGATGATTCCAAACCCAAGCCGGTTTCATTTTTTATTGACCACGCGCCGCAGGATCGTCTGGTGGCCGAAGAGATGACGCGCGTCTTTGAACATCACGGCCACCCGCGCGCCGCGGACGTGGCCTCGGCAAAGGCGGTTTTTGTTTTGCTCTCCGCATTCAAAAACGATACCAGCGCAGACCCTGAAGACCAGGTGGTTTACCCTGTGTTGATTCAGACCACACAGCCTTCACAAAAACTCTCCAAGATTCAATGGATCGATTTTCGCTCGGGTGTGCGCAATCTTGATGCGATGGCGCACCTATTACCCGAGCCTGCCAAATTGTTGAGCGCGCTCGGCATCCGTCCGCTCGGCAATCAGATGGTGCTGCCCACCGTCATCACCACACTGCGAAACTTTGTAATCCTGCTGGGCATTTTCACCGGGGGCTCCATCGTGCAATATCTCGGCGAATTTTACAACGCAGGTCTTGACCTCGTGCTCAACACCGATGAGGCGGGCGGAATTCTGTTTGGTTTCATTGGGAATCTCCTGCTCATCGGCGCGCTGACATTTTTCATGGTGCGCCATCTGGCCGCGCGCAAAGGCTGGTTTGCCTCACTGCGCAACTTCATCCTCGGTTTGCTTGGCATCGGATTATTGATCTTTGCCCTGCAAGAAGTGGATTTGCGGGCGCTGGACATGCTCGATTATTTGGGGATACCTGTCGAGGAGACAAGTCTCGCGGCAACCTTTCCCATGATGATCTATCTGGTCGGCGGCCCCGCGCTGGCGCTCTTCCTCTTTGTCCGCCGCCAGGACGTGCGGCGCTGGTTCCCGGCGAATGTGAAGAAGGGTGGATAGCCATGACAGATTCAACTATTTCCAACTCAACTTATGGCTCTCATTTCGATCTGCAAAGACGCATCTTGCTACGCGTTCAATCCACGGGCGTCGATGCTCAGATTCTCGAAGTCTTTCGACGGGTATTTGCAGATGCCCTACAAACCGAGGGAGTGGACATCACCCGCAGCGAGAAGGAACGTCTGCTGAAACAAATTGCAGAGCTTCTTTTCGATGAAATCGTTCGAGGGCTGGATAGTGATTTAAAATTGGAAAAATAAAGTAAAGTTACACAAAGGTAAAGCAGGAAAAACAAATCAGGCGACTTGCTTGGGAGTCGCCTGAATTTATTAACCGGCCTTCTGCCGTTGTCACGCGACATTTATAATGCACAAACATAGAGGCGCTCATGTTTAATCCACTTGCATACTTGCTCGAAAACATTTCATGGTACGAACCCATTTACAACATCGCCTGGGTGCTGTTCATGCTCTACGCGCTGACGTTGCCCCTGCTTTTGCTGGCCTTCTTCAAACTGCCCGCCTTGCGGCAAGTCCAGCCGAGCGCTTCGTGGCGTTATCATTTTCAAACATATCGTTATTTGCTGGGCGCGACCTTCGTGGTCTTTTCGTTTCGACTCGTCCCCTATTGGGTCTTCACCGATAAAATTCTGCATTTTCTAGGCGGCGGCATTGCCATCGCGTTAATCTACGAATATTTCGTGCTCAACTTCAAGCTCGAGAGCGGAGAGGGACTCTTCAACCTGAGTCATGTGCGCGCGAGCAAGTCTGCGCACCTGCTGGGCAACCTGGCGCTGTTGATTTTATTCGCGTCATTCTTTAGTGTGTTTTCTGAAGTATACGAATTCGTCTCAAAATATATTGCCGGTTACGAATTTGACAGCAGTGGCATAGACACCTGGGCAGACATTCTGGCCAACCTGGGCGGCGCATTGCTCGGGTATCTTGTTTTGTGGGGCTGGAAGTATGGGCGTCGGTTCTGAC
Source organism: Anaerolineaceae bacterium (assembly GCA_009885445.1). GTDB lineage: Bacteria > Chloroflexota > Anaerolineae > Anaerolineales > Villigracilaceae > Denitrolinea. The sequence goes on from VFKQ01000354.1 coordinate 12,172, forward strand.
GATAAATCATAAGACATCTCGGATAAGTTCTTTTTTGCCACGGATTACACAGATTTTCACAGATTTATTCAAAAATCCGTGCCAATCCGTGTAATCTGTGGCTAAAGCATTTGTATTACTTTCTCTCGCAACTACTTTTACATGATGTCTATAAGGTAAAATCCTGCCACCATGACCAACGAAGTGCTCAACATCACATCGCCAAAAGAACCCATCCCAAGCGTGGACGAAAAACTCGAACACATCGACACATTAAGGGGCTTCGCGGTTTTACAGATGATGCTGGTACACACCGCGCAATCTGTGTTGGGACTCTCGCCTGCGATCTGGTCTGTGCTCAGCTACGGCAAGACCTCCATCCAATTGTTTTTTATCGTCTCGGCCTTCACCATCAGTCTCTCGGCGGATAAACGCGGCGACGAAAAAAACAAGACGCTGAAATTTTTCATTCGGCGCTTTTTTAGAATCGCGCCCCTGTATTACCTGGCCATCGTTTGGTACTCTTTATTCCGCTCGGCCTTATACTCGCTCAGCGCGGGACACTTGCAGGCCGAGCCGCATTACACGTTGACCAACATATTGGCCAACGTGTTTTTCGTCAACGGGTTTTATCCGCCGGCAAACAATAACATCGTGCCTGGCGGATGGTCCATTGGCACCGAGATGGCCTTCTATCTGTGTTTCCCTTTGCTGTTCTTGTTCTACCAGAAACTAAGCGAGAAAAGCACTTTGCGCTTTGTAATTCTCTCAGCGGTCACACTGGGAATTTATTTTGTTTTTGAAAAGTGGATGTTAGCCACATTGGGAGCGCGCATCCATGACAAGCTGTTTTTATATTACAACTTGCTCAACCAACTGCCCGTCTTTGTATTGGGTATTGTCACGTACTTCCTCTACAAGAAGCAGGCCTTTGCAAAAATCCCCATGTGGGCGCAGGTGTTGATATTTATCCTGGCCAGTTGGTCCACCCTGTACATGCCCTCCTTCATTTATGTTTCGTATACGGCGGGGCTGTCGTTCATGTTCCTGCACAACATTGTTGCCAGTGTCAAAGCGCTCAACCCCGCCTTCCTGCGCCGCATCGGACAACTCTCTTTCTCGCTGTTCATCTGGCACTTCACCTTTGCCTGGAATGGCGCGGAATTTTTAAACCAGTATCTTCAAGGCGTGCTATCCCCACCTGTCCTGCTGGCAATTTATTATCCGCTGACGGTGGGTCTTGCATACTTCTTCGCCAGCCTGTCTGAGAAATATGTCGAGCAGTGGGGCATCCGCAAGGGACGCGAGATTTCGCGCAAGGTGGGGAATACAAATTCAAACCCGACCCCGCCCTAATTTCCTCGCCAATCTCGCCGCGACCTTATCCGCGGACTTCAAGTCGTGCTCCCACACGCGGACCACCCGCCAGCCCGCCGCGCGTAATGCGCGTGAGACGAATCTGTCGCGTAGTGCAAGTTGCACCACAAAGTACCTTCTTTGGCGAATAAATAAGACTGCATCCTTGCTCAATCGGTAATTCCGCTGTATGCTTGGTTATAGAACAAAATCCTCTCAAAACAGATGGCTAAATGAGACGAGAATACTACTCAGACACCATTTTCGATTTCCTCAAAAGGAGCAATGACGAGATCCTTGGCAAGCTTGCGCAAGGCAATGACTTTGCGTTGGAGCAAACCCAACGTGACGCTTGGCTGCAAGAAATCCGTACCCTAAAAAACGTTCTGAAAATTTACAAAGGCTCAGTGTATTTCGAATACTCAATTCCAAGGATGGGGAAAAGGATAGATATTGTTGTTATCATCGGCGCTGTTGTTTTTGTCCTTGAGTTTAAGGTTGGGGAAAAAGATTTTCAGTCTTATGCAATTGACCAAGTTTGGGATTATGCTCTCGATTTGAAGAATTTCCATGAAACGAGTCATAATTCCTATATTGCGCCAGTTTTGGTGGCTACGAACGCGAAGGCGAATACAACAATTGTTGCGACTACTCACCACAACGACAAGCTGCTTGTTCCTATTAAGTGCAATGATGAAATGTTAGCCCAAGTAATTATTGATGTGTTACGCTTCTCAGACGGGAATGAAATCAACCCTACACAATGGGAAGTAGGACGCTATCAACCCACACCAAGCATTGTTGAAGCGGCTATGGCTTTGTATGGCGGCCATTCTGTAGATGAAATTTCTCGAAGTGACGCTAGCGCGATAAATCTCAGTCAGACGTCTGACGCGGTTTCAGAAATTGTTCAATTCTCCAAGCGAAATTCCGTCAAATCTATTTGTTTTGTCACAGGTGTACCTGGTGCTGGCAAGACCTTAGTGGGGTTGAACATTGCCACCAAACATGTAGACAAGGACACTGATCTTTACAGCGTCTTTCTATCTGGTAACGGACCACTCGTTGCTATTTTGCGAGAAGCATTGGCACGTGATAAAGTTCGGCGCGAAAAGGAACGTGGAATCAAGGTGAAAAAAGGGGAAGTGATGAGCGAAGTTAAGATGTTTATTCAAAATGTCCATAACTTTCGTGATGAGGGTTTAATTGATCTGCAAAGGCCGCCAATTGAACACGTTGCCTTATTTGATGAGGCGCAACGGGCTTGGGATTTACAACAAACAGCAAATTTCATGCAGCGTAAGCGTGGTCAAGCAAATTTCCAAATATCTGAGCCGGAATTCTTAATTTCTTGTCTTGATCGTCATCCCGACTGGGCAGTCGTTGTTTGTCTAGTTGGCGGTGGACAAGAGATCAACACTGGAGAAGCAGGCATCAGTGAATGGATCGAATCTCTTGAACGCTCTTTTCCTAAGTGGCATATTTTTATCTCTCCTCATCTTACAGATAGTGAATACGGAACAGAGAAAGTTTTAGACAAAATCAAGGCGCACAAAAACGTTACGTACAAAGAAGAACTACATCTCTCTGTCTCAATGCGTTCTTTTCGTGCAGAGCACGTATCGCTGTTAGTGAAGCAACTTTTAGATTTACAACCTGAAGAGGCACGAAAGACTTTAAAAAATGTCCGGGATAGATATCCAATCGTCATAACCCGCGACCTAGCAAAAGCAAAGCAGTGGCTAAAAACTCAAGCCCGCGGAACAGAACGATATGGAATTGTTGTTTCTTCACAGGCGCAACGACTCAAACCCCACGCGATAGACGTGAAGTCACCCGTTGACCCAATTCATTGGTTTCTTGACGGGAAAGAGGATGTTCGCTCCTCATATTATCTTGAAGATGTTGTTACAGAATTTCAAGTGCAAGGCCTTGAACTTGATTGGGCATGCGTGACTTGGGATGCTGATTTTCGTTACACAAAAGATGGCTGGAGACATTTCTCTTTTGTCGGCGCTAAGTGGAATCAAATTAAAAAGCCCGAAAGACAAAACTATCTAAAAAATGCTTATCGTGTTCTTTTGACACGAGCAAGACAAGGAATGGTAATCGTCGTCCCATCAGGTGATAAAGAAGATCTCACGCGCAAAAGCGAATTTTACGATCCTGTTTTTGAGTATTTTCAAGAAATCGGTTTCACTGTTATCTAGATTGTGATTTTCACACAAAAAGTAAAATATCCCCCACTATGACCAACGAATCCCTCGTAATCTACCAAATGAACAAAGCAGTACGCTAAAAGCAAAACTCCGAGATTTTCTCTCGGAGTTTTTGTTTCGATTACCCCGCCAATGGCGGCGAGACTTGATATTCCATTTTGCCGGGTACATTGACGCGCCGCGACGCATCCAAAATCTCAAGCGAGACGAGATTCCCGCTGGCGTCATAATCCAGAATCACGCCGGGCTTGTCCTCGTCACTTTCGGCCACGATGGTCTCGGCCAAAATAATGGTCAGGGTATCGGCTACTCGGTCGTAAACGACTTTCATTTGTTATTCTGCCTCAATTGGCAAATTCCTTATCCGCAGACTTTTGTCAGATAGCGACACGATTGCGCCATCCATCAGCGGGGACTCGATTTCCTTCCAAACAGCATCCAAGCGGGAGACAATTTCATCGGTGTGCAAATCCCTCAACCGCAGAATAATCACAGAAGGAGCGCTTTCGCCGGAAAAAGCCAGCAGGTGACCATAATCGAGATCATGTGTGACGATGGTTTCACCTGTCTTTCTTGCTTCTGCGACGATTTCAACATCTTTTGCCCGCGCCATGCCAATGTCACCAACATGACGACAAACATGGCCGCGTTTTTTCAAGGGCGCGACCATGTCACGGTGGATGTTCATGTTGAGCAGGAAATTCATCCAGCCACCGATGCAGGCATGGGCAATACACTTTCTTCCATCGCCCACGAAGCATACGCCAAAGCCTGATAAATATCGTCGGCTTCCAGCTCGGGCCACGATTTGAGAATATCCTTGATGCCCATGCCGGAACTCAAATATCCAAGCACCGAAGCGACTGGCATGCGCATCCCGCGAATACACGGTTTGCCAAAGCAGACTTCGGGGTCAAGTGTGATGCGGTCAAACTTGTAATGTCGAATTTCCATTTCGGACTCCTTGCTTCTATCCAGCCCACATTTTACCCCCTTTTACTATTCTCCATTCTCCATCCCCCACTCTCTGATAAAATCTCCCCACTATGTCAAACGAATCCCTCGTCATCTACCAAATGAACAAAGTCGGGAAAATCATCCCGGCCACCAACAAACAGATTCTGCGCGACATCTCGCTCGGTTTCTATTACGGCGCCAAGATCGGCGTGCTCGGGCTTAACGGCGCGGGCAAGTCTACCCTGCTGCGCATCATGGCCGATGTAGACAAAGACTACATCGGCGAGATCACCGTGGCCAAGGGCTACACTTTTGGTCTGCTTGAGCAGGAACCCAAACTCGATGAAAGCAAAACCGTCATCGAGGTGGTGCGCGAAGCCCTGCAACCCATCGTAGATATGCTCGCGCGCTTCGACGCTGTCAACGCCAAGTTCGGCGAAGCGGACGCGGACTTCGACGCGCTCATCACCGAGCAGGGCAAACTACAAGAAAAACTCGACAGGGTTGATGCGTGGAATCTCGACAGCCGACTCGAACTTGCCATGGACGCGCTCCGCTGTCCCCCGTCCGATACCCCCGTCCGCATTTGCTCGGGCGGAGAAAAACGCCGCGTCGCTCTAACCCGCCTCCTGCTGACCGAGCCCGATGTGTTGTTGCTCGACGAGCCGACGAATCATCTCGATGCTGAATCCGTTGCGTGGCTGGAGCATCATCTGCGCGATTACAAAGGCACTGTTATCGCCGTCACGCATGATCGTTATTTTCTCGATAACGTCGCCGGTTGGATTCTCGAACTCGACCGCGGCTACGGAATTCCTTACAAAGGAAATTATTCTGCGTGGCTTGAGCAAAAGCAGGAGCGCGTGCGCGTTGAGGAAAAATCTGAATCGAAACGCCAGAAGACTCTCGAGCGCGAACTCGAATGGATTCGCATGTCGCCCAAGGCGCGTCAATCGAAAGGTCAGGCGCGCATCACTGCTTACGAAAAATTATTGGGTCAGGAAGCCGAAGCGCGTCGCGAAGAATTGGATATTTACATCCCGCCCGGGCCGCGACTCGGCGACATCGTTTTCGAATTCGACAAGGTGACCAAGAGCTACGACGAGCGCCTCATTCTCGACCTGTTTACGGCTTCTGTCCCCCCGGGCAGTATCGTCGGGATAGTGGGCCCTAACGGCGCGGGCAAAACTACTTTGCTGAAAATGATCACCGGCAAAGAAAAACCCGATAGCGGCAACATCAAAATCGGCGACACGGTTAAATTTTCTTACGTAGATCAAACGCGCACCCTCGACCCGGAAAAGACCGTCTACGAAGAAATTTCGCAGGGCAACGAAACGCTCGAACTGGGCAAGCGCAAAATCAACGCGCGCGGATATTGTTCGTCGTTCAACTTCATGGGCAGTGACCAGCAAAAGAAAGTCGGCATCCTCTCTGGCGGTGAACGCAACCGCGTGCATCTCGCAAAAACATTAACCGAAGGCGCAAATGTTTTACTGCTCGACGAACCCACCAACGACCTCGACGTGAACACCCTGCGCGCGCTGGAGGAAGCCATCTCAGAATTCGCGGGCGTGGCATTAATCGTCAGCCACGACCGCTGGTTCCTGGATAGAGTCTGCACGCATCTTGTGGTCTTTGAAGGCGAGTCGCAGGCCAAGATGTACGTCGGCAACTGGTCCGATTACGAAACAATGATGATGGAGAAGTTTGGCAAGGATTTGACTCCGCATCGGGTGAAGTATCGTACGTTGAAGAGGTAAGATCAAAGTGACAGTCACCTTAAAGTTGACTGTCACTTTTTTGAGACAAAAAACGCTGGTAAGCCCGCAACTTATACTTTGCGCATCCGTAGAATACCTCGTTGAACCTGATCATAAATTTATCGTTAAAAAAAGGAAAACATGAAAGCCATCACCCAGACCCAATACGGTTTGCCCGATGTGTTGAAACTCGCTGAAATACCGAAGCCCACGCCGAAAGAGAACGAAATCCTGATCAAAATACTCGCATCCACTGTGGGGGTGGGGGATTTGTGGGCAAGAAATTTCAAGGCAATTTCGCCCGATGATTTTTCGATGGCTTACCCGTTATGGTTTCTCTCGCGTCTGTCATTCGGATGGAACACCCCTAAAATAAAAATTCTCGGCGCAGAACTGGCAGGCGAAGTGGAAGCGGTGGGGAGCAAAGTCACGCGCTTCAAGCAGGGTGACGCGGTCTTTGGCTATCGCGGTCCCGCCTTTGGAGCGTATGCCGAGTATTTGTGCATGCCCGAAAACGGATTGGTCGCCCTCAAGCCGACCAACCTGACCTTCGAGGAAGCGGCAACAATTCCCTACGGCGCGTTGACGGCGTTGAATCTCCTGCGCAAGGCGAATCTCCAGCGCGGGCAAAAAACGCTTGTTATTGGCGCGTCGGGCAAGATCGGTTCGTATGCCCTGCAACTCGCTAAACACTACGGCGCAACGGTGACGGGTGTGTGCAGTACGCCGCGGGTGGGGTTTGTCCAAGCCTTGGGCGCGGACGCGGTGATTGATTACACTAGGGAGGATTTCACGAAGAACGGCGAACGCTACGACCTGATCTTCGACGTGATGAATCGCAGTTCATTCGAGCGTTGTAAAAACTCCCTGACCGAAAACGGCATCTATTTGCTGGCAAGTTTCAAGACTCCGCAATTGTGGCAAATGCTCACGTCGCCCAGAAAAGGCAAACGTGTGATCTGCGCCCTCTCACTAGAAACCCAGGCTGATCTGGAGCAGGTTCGAGGGTTGGCAGAAGCGAGTGTGTTGAAGTCCATTATTGATAAACGCTTTCCGTTGGAACAAGCCGCCGAAGCGCATCGCTATGTGGAGGCGGGTCAACGGACAGGGAATGTCGTCATTACAGTTGAGAGATAATTTTATGAAAGCAATCATTTACACGCAATACGGTTCGCCCGATGTTCTTCAATTCAAAGAAGCGCCTCAACCCTCCCCAAAGGAGGCTGAGGTCCTCATCAAAGTCCATGCGGTTTCCATCAATGCGGCGGACTGGCACCTCATGCGAGCTGACCCATTTCCCGTCCGCTTTGCGTTTGGATTATTCAAACCGAAAATCCAGATCCTCGGCGCAGACGTTGCGGGAGAGGTGGAAGCGCTGGGGAAAAATGTAACCCAGTTTAAAGTCGGCGATGCGGTATTCGGAGACTTATCAGGATGCGGCTTTGGAGGCTTTGCGGAATATGTCTGCGCGCCCGAAACAGTATTGGCATTGAAGCCCGCCAACCTGAGTTTTGAAGAAGCCGCGGCATTGCCGATGGCATCCATCACGGCTCTTCAAGGTCTGCGCGATATTGGCAGAATCAAGGCAGGGCAAAAAGTATTGATCTATGGCGCATCCGGCGGCGTTGGGACATTCGCCGTGCAGATCGCCAAATCCTTCGGCGCAGAGGTTACAGCAGTGTGCAGTACGTCAAAAGTGGATATGGTGCGCGCGCTCGGCGCCGACCATGTGATTGATTACACGCGCGAAGACTTTACCCAAAACGGTCAGCAATATGATCTGATCTTCGCCGCCAATGGCAATCGCTCACTTGCAGACTATGAAAAGGCGCTCGCCCCCACAGGTACTTACGTCATGTCCGGCGGCGCTTCTTCGCAGATGTTCGAAGCCATGCTGAAAGGACCATTGCGTTCGAAAGCAGGCGGCAAGTCTATAAAAAACTTTATCGCCAAACCCAACCAGGTGGATTTGAACGCCATGAAAGGGCTGGTCGAAGCTGGACAAGTCAAGCCTGTTATTGATAAACGCTATCCGCTCATGGAAACGCCCAGCGCAATGCGCTACCTTGAAGAGGGTCACGCGCGCGGAAAAATTGTGGTTACAGTGTAAACTGCTGGCAGTACGTGCCTTCATTCATCGTCTTCGAAGGCGATGATGATGGAAAACCCGACAATGATTTGACTCCGCAGCGCGTGAAGTATAGGATGTTGAAACGGCAAGAAAAAAAATCAGCAATGGCAAACGGCTCCCATCTTATAGGGAGCCGTTTCTTTTTGATGTTTATCTAACGCTTACGGAGTTGGGTTAAATTTCAGTCCGCGTGCGGGGCGGGTAATGCCTTGATCAGATTGGGGCATGGAGAATTCCATCGAATAGTACTATAATTTGCTTAATCTATTTTAACCTATGTCCGTATAACGTCCGAAAGGCATTTGGGACATTATACGGCACGGACTAATCCGCCCATAGGCGGTTATACC
>VFKQ01000273.1 GCA_009885445.1 Anaerolineaceae bacterium
ATGGGCTTCTCGGGTTTGGGATGTTTTCGCAAACACTACTTTACCCGAAAAGCCCTATTTTTTTACTTCATCTTTGGCGAAGGTATTGTTTGAAGGGACTAGTTGTTACAGCCGCACGAGCCGCCGCCGCAACCGCAGGAACCTTCGCCGTTGCCGCAACCGCAACCCGCTTCACCGTGGGCGTGACCGTGTCCCTCTTTTTTGCCAGCCATCGGGCTGTCGACGACGAATCCAGCGCCACGGTCGGGGTCGTTGACAAAGTCAATCGAAGCGCCGCGCAGGTATTCCATAGAGATGCTGTCTACCACGATTTGCACGCCTCCGGCCTGAAAGGTGGTGTCTATGTCGCGGAAGTTGTTATCGAGGGCCATACCAAAGTTGACACCCGAGCAACCGCACCCGCCGCCGTTGGAAACGAACACGCGCAAGGCGTAGCCATCCAACTTGCGTTCGGCGAGAATATTATTAACTGCCTGCGCCGCGCTCGGCGAGACAGTGACGAATTCGGTGATAACGGGCATTTCGATTTCTTGAAGCATTTTATTCTCCTTGTAGTGGAGCAGATTGAAGTTGTAGCATCTTATCAGAAGCGCGCGGCAATGTCAATCAAATAGACAACGGCCAATTTGGCTTTCGCTTTGCGCGATTGAAAACAATCATCTCTAGTTCTAAGCTTGCCCTAATTTTCTTGACACATCCTACCCCGCCCTGTAAAATCGGCCCTGCTAAATTCCTGGCGCGCTCATGCGCGCCAAAAAGATTCTCGGAGGACATCCTTAATGTATAGTTTACCCGGTCTACAACCTTGGGAAGCGTGGTTGATTTGGGGCGTGGTGGGCGTGGCCGTCATCGGTCTGTTCAACGCCTGGCAATTGCGCACCCAGATTCTAAAAGAAGACAAAGGCACCGAAAAAATGCAGGAGGTCTGGAACGCCATCAAAGACGGCGCCAATGCCTACCTCGCCAAGCAATTGCGTTCCATCTTGCCGCTGATTGCGGTTTTGGCAGTTGCATTATATTTCTCGGTCGCAATCGTGCCGCCCTCGCACGAAGCCATGCAATTGTTCGCTGGCAAAGATGAAGCGCAGGTGACCCAGATCATCGGCTTCGCCCGCGCCTTCGCCTTTCTCATGGGCGCTGGCTTTTCGCTGGCTGTTGGGCAGATCGGTATGCGCATGGCCGTTGAAGGCAATGTGCGCGTGGCCTCGGCTTCGAAGCGCTCATTTAGCGAGTCGCTGCGCATCGCCTACCGCGCTGGAAAAATCACCGGCATGTTGACGGACGGCCTCGGCCTGCTCGGCGGGACGATTATCTTCGTATTCCTCGGCGCGGCCGCTCCAGATGCCTTGCTCGGCTTCGGCTTCGGCGGCACACTGCTCGCGCTGTTCATGCGCGTCGGCGGCGGTATCTTCACCAAAGCCGCAGACGTCGGCGCGGACCTCGTCGGTAAAGTCGAAAACGACATCCCCGAAGACGACCCGCGCAATCCCGCCGTCATCGCGGACCTGGTCGGCGACAACGTCGGTGACTGCGCCGGTATGGCCGCAGACATCTTCGAATCGTACGAAGTCACCATCGTCTCCGGTTTGATTCTGGCTATCGCGCTCTTCAACATCACTGGCCGCCTCGAGTGGATCATCTTCCCGCTCGTCGCGCGCGGCGTGGGCGTGTTGTGCTCCCTCGTCGGCACCTACTTCGTGCGCACCGGCGAAGGCAGCACCGACGCCATGAAAGCCATCTTCAACGGCTTTTTGATTTCGGCTTTGATCTCCGTCGTGGCCTTCTATGTTGTTGGCTTCTTCTATTTGAATAACGACTCGATGGCGGCCCTCGGCGGCTGGTGGCGCATCCCCACCGCGCTGACAGCGGGTGTGGCCCTCACGATTCTGATTGACCGGCTGACGGAATACTTCACCGGCACGCACGCCACGCCGGTTAAAAGTATCCGCAACGCCGCCGACACTGGCCCGGCCACATTGATTCTCAACGGCATCAGCGTTGGATTCGAATCATCGGTTTGGTCGGTCGTGGCCATCTCAATTACCATCATCGTTTCCATCTTTATCTTCGGCACAATTCCCGCCGACCCGGCAATGAGCGAAGCGCAGGCCGCTCTTGTGCGCGGCACTTACATCCTCTATGGCATCGCCATGACCGGCATCGGTATGTTGACCCTCACCGGCAACAACGTGGCCATGGACTCCTTCGGCCCCATCGCTGACAATGCCAATGGCATCGGCGAAATGGCCTGGTCTGGCATGAAAGACAAAGAAACACTCGCCGCACAGAAAATCATGGCCGACCTGGACGCAGTGGGCAACACCACCAAAGCCATCACCAAAGGCGTGGCCATTAGCTCCGCTGTCATCGCCGCCGTCTCGCTCTTCGGCTCCTTCCTCGTGGACGTTTCGCGCTCGCAGGGCTTGCAGGGAATTGACGTGGCTCAGCAGATTCAAACGCTGGGCATTCGAGTCAATGTGCCGCAGGTGTTTGTGGGCATGCTCATCGGCGCGGCTGTGCCGTGGCTGTTCTCCTCCTTCGCCATTCAAGCTGTGACTCGCGCCGCCGCGCTGATCGTGCTCGAAGTGCGTCGCCAGTTTAAACTCGGTGTTCTCGAAGGCAAAGTGAAACCCGATTACAAACAGGCCGTGGACATTTCCACCGCCGCCGCGCAAAAAGAATTGGCCTCCCTCGCCATCCTCGGCGTCGTCACGCCCATCTTCGTTGGTCTCACCCTGCAAGTGGAAGCCCTCGGCGGATTCTTGGCGGGCATCATCGTCTCAGGTCAACTGCTGGCTGTGTTCCTCAACAACTCCGGCGGCGCATGGGACAACGCCAAGAAGCTGATTGAAGACGAGCCTAAAGACCCGAAGAAAAACACGGGCAAAGGCTCCGAGCGTCACAAAGCTGGCGTCGTCGGTGACACCGTCGGCGACCCGTTCAAAGACACGGCCGGCCCGGCGTTGAATCCAATGATCAAAGTGGCGAACCTCGTCTCGGTCATCATCGCGCCCATCATCGTGCAATATGCCGACGCCACCGGCGTCACGCGCGTTGTGATTTACGCGATTGCGCTGGCACTGCTCGGCGTACTGGCCTGGGCCGTCATGCGCTCCAAGGCCCCCGCGCCTTCCATGACTGCCTAACCAAATATGAACCGCCCCGTCATTTTGACGGGGCGGTTTTTTCTCGCATCACATCTGTCATTGCGAAGGCTGGTGGTCGAGCGATGTCCTGAGCTTGTCGAAGGGTAGGCGGTGCTCTTCCGCCGTATCGAGACCCGAGACCCAGCCCGAAGCAATCTCATGACTTACGCGGGGATGATTCGCCATCTTTCTATTCGCGAAGATTAGCGCAGACTTGTACTGAGCCTGTCGAAGTATTGGCGGACTAAAAAACCTACTTCGTAAACTTCCTCTGCCATTCAAACAACTTATTCAACGCTTCAATGGGGGAGAGCGCATTCACGTCCATTTCTTTTAATTCTTCCAGCAACGGACTCGACTCAGGAAACAGCATCGCCTGTTGCGCCGCATGTGGATCAATCTTCACAGCGCGGCCCGAAGTCTTTTCCAACTCGGCCATGATCTCGTTCGCGCGCGCGATGACCGGCTTCGGCAATCCCGCCAGTTGCGCCACGTGGATTCCGTACGAGCGGTCCGCGCCGCCCGGAATAATTTTGTGCAGGAACACAACTTTCTCGTCCGCCTCGGTGACGGCCACATTGTAGTTGCGCACACCCGGCAACAGCTCGGCCAGTTGCGTCAGCTCGTGATAATGCGTCGCGAACAAAGTCTTGCCGCGCAGTTGCGGATGATTATGAATGAACTCGATCATTGCCCATGCAATCGAAACCCCGTCATACGTTGAAGTGCCGCGTCCGATTTCATCCAGAATCAAAAGGCTTCGTTCGGTGGCGTGATGCAAAATATTCGCCGCCTCAATCATCTCCACCATAAACGTGGACTGGCCCGCGTGAATTTCGTCCTGCGCGCCGATGCGCGTGAAGATGCGATCCACGAGTCCAATCCGCGCCGACGCCGCTGGCACGAATGAACCCATCTGCGCCATCAACACAATCAACGCCGCCTGCCGCAAATAAGTGCTTTTGCCCGCCATGTTCGGCCCGGTGATGACGCGCACAATTTCGCCTTTTTCAAATACGACATCATTGGGAACGTACCTCTCGCCGCGCAGACTCTGTTCGACGACTGGATGCCGCCCCTCGCGAATCTCCAGCTCGCCTCCTTCGCGGACCTCGGGCCGGGTGAAGCCTGCGAGTGCCGCCCCCTCGCCCAAAGCGGACAAGACGTCCAACTCCGCGAGCGCGCGCGCCGTCATCAACAATTTGTTCGCCGACTTTGATAATTCCGCGCACACTTCACGAAACAGACGCAACTCAATTTCACGAATCCGCTCTTCGGCATTTAATACCAGCGTTTCATATTCCTTCATCTCAGGCGTGATGAATCTCTCCGCGTTAACCAGCGTCTGCTTGCGGATATAAGACTCAGGTGCTTTGTCCGCCGCGCCGCGCGAGATTTCGATGTAGTAACCAAATACTTTGTTGTAGCCCACTTTGAGAGTCTTGATGCCGGTCTTCTCGCGCTCGACCGCTTCGAGATTGGCGATCCACTCGCGCGCATGGCGTGACGCTTCGATGACTCCGTCTAACTCCGCCGAATATCCCGCGCGGATAATTCCAGTATTTTGCAGAGTCGCCGGCGGGTCATCGTCAATCGCGGCTTGAAGCAACACAAGTTCATCCGCGCAAACCGACCACTCACCACTGATCACTGCGAAGTCCCCGAAGGGGGATAACTGCTCACTGATAACTTGCTTCACCTTCGGAATTCCCATCAACGTATTGCGAGTAGCCACTAAGTCACGCGGTTGTGCGCCGCCAGACAACACGCGGTTGATGAGACGCTCCAAATCAGACAGTGGTTTCAATGCCGCGCGCGTCTCCGCGCGCAACATGCCATTCTCGAAAAAATAGGCCACGCCGTTTTGTCGCGCTACAATTTTGTCCACATCCAAAAGCGGCTGACTGACCCAACTGCGCATTAAGCGTTTGCCCATCGGCGTGACGGTTTGGTCGAGCACGTTCAAGAGCGAGCCTTTCACGTCGCCGCGTAATGTTTCGGTGAGTTCCAAGTTGCGGCGTGTGGACGCGTCCAGGGTCATAAATTCGGAGAGACTGTACACGCGCAAACCCGTCAGCAATTGCAGTGCGGCAGGTTGAGTCTCTTTGATGTATTGCACGATGGCCCCCGCCGCGCGGATCGAAAGACTGTGTCCCTTGAGTCCGAATCCCTCAAGGGTGGAGGCGCGGAAGTGGGCCAGCAGAGTCTCTTCGCATTTGCCAGGCTCAAAGCGCCACGCGGGCCATGGCGTGGGATGACCAAAATTTCCGTCGGTGAAATTTTGTGTGTCGGGGTGCAAAAGTTCGGCGGGGTGCAGTCTCGTCAACTCGGCGCGCAGAGATTCGAGAAGTAGCTCAGTGACGGCGAACTCTCCCGTCGTAATATCCACATAGGAAACCGCGGCCCGCCCCCCGTCGAGGATGATCGCGGCCAGGTAGTTGTTTGCGTCGCCTGGGAGGAGTCCCGCTTCGACGATCGTGCCGGGCGTGACGATCCGCACCACTTTGCGCGGGAAGATTCCTTTAATCGGTTGTTCGCCAACCTGCTCGCAGATGGCGACGTGGTAACCTTTTTGAATCAGGCGCGCCAGATAATTTTCTGCGGCGTGATAAGGAATGCCCGCCATCGGGATGCGCGCGCCTTTAGCGACGTTGCGCGAAGTGAGCACGATGTCGAGTTCGCGCGCGGTGATCTCGGCGTCTTCGTCGAAGGTTTCGTAAAAATCGCCGAGACGAAAAAATAGAATCGCGTTGGGATGTTCGCGTTTAATTTCGAGATATTGTTGGCGGATGGG
>VFKQ01000347.1 GCA_009885445.1 Anaerolineaceae bacterium
CTCGTGGCTGGCAACACCGTGATTCTTAAACCGGCCAGCGACACCGCGTGGATCGTGCGCCTGTATGCTGAATGTCTGCGCGACGCGGGCATTCCCGACGGCGTTTTCAACTTCGTCACCGGCCCGGGTTCCACAATTGGGCAAGCCCTCGTTGACAGCCCCGAAATTGACGGCGCAACTTTCACTGGCTCGTTTGATGTGGGCATGAAGCTGTACCGCGATTTCGCCAATCGCGATTATATTCGCCCCGTTATTTTGGAACTCGGCGGAAAAAATCCCGCCATCGTTTCGCGCAACGCAAATCTTGAAGACGCGGCCACCGGAATTTATCGCTCCGCGTTTGGTTTGCAGGGACAGAAATGTTCAGCGGCCTCGCGCATCCTCGTCGAAGCGCCGGTCTACGACGAGTTCATCGCCAAGCTCAAATCGAAAGTGGACGCGCTGGTCATCGGCGACCCGACCGAGCGCGCCACGTATCTCGGCCCGGTGATCAACAAAAATTCGTACACCGATTTTAAAAACTTCACCGAAGAAATCAATCAAGCCGGTGGCAACTTCCTCACTGGCGGACACACCAAGAGCGGCGGCATGTTTGACAACGGATTCTATTGCGAGCCAACTCTCGTCACCGACCTGCCCTTCGAGCATCGTTTGTGGAAGCACGAAATGTTTTTGCCCATCACCACCATTGGCAAAGTCAGCAATCTCGAGTCAGCCATGCAAATCGCCAACAGCGTCAACTACGGTCTCACCGCCGGTTTCTATGGCTCGCAAAAAGAAGCCGCGTGGTTCTTCGATAACATCAACGCCGGCGTCACTTATGCAAATCGTCCGCAAGGCGCAACCACCGGCGCATGGCCCGGCTACCAACCCTTTGGCGGCTGGAAAGGCTCCGGCTCAAGCGGCAAGAACGGCGGCGGTTATTACTACGTGCAACTTTATATGCACGAGCAGATTCAAACTGTCATCAAACATGCGCCAGTGAAGAAGGTTGTGAAGAAAAAGAAAGTTGCGAAGCGCAAGTAAGCCCTCACCCCTGGCCCCTCTCCCTGGTCTCGATACGCCCGAAAATCGCGGGCTACTCGACCACCAAGGGAGAGGGGAATTAATCTCATGCCCTGGAATCCAACGCAATATCACAAGTTCAACGCCGAGCGCAGTGCGCCGTTTGACGACCTGCTTAAACTCGTCGAGATTCGTCCGCACTTAAAAGTTGTGGATTTGGGATGCGGCACCGGCGAGCTGACTCTTCGCCTCGCGGACTCTCTCCCCAACAGCGACGTGCTCGGCCTCGACAATTCGCCCCAAATGCTCGAGCGCGCATCCGTCCACGCCCGTAGCGGGTTGCGCTTCCAATCGGGCGACCAATCCCTTTTGAGCGGCGACTGGGACCTGATCCTCTCCAACGCCGCCCTGCAATGGACAGAGAATCACAACGCGCTGATTCCGCATTTGTTCGCGCACCTAAACGCAAACGGACAGATCGCCGTGCAGATTCCATCCAACCACGAACACACTTCGCATCGCATCATTCGTGAAGTGGCCGCGCGCGAACCTTTTCGGACAGCGCTCGACGGTTGGATTCGTTACGCGCCCGTCCTGCCCATCGAGTCTTACGCTGAAATTTTTTACCGTCTCGGCGCAGAAAAAATTATCGTCTTTGAAAAAATATACACGCACGTGCTCGCAGACTCCGCCGCCATCGTCGAATGGATTTCAGGCACGGCGCTTGTCCCCTACTTTGAGCGCATCGGCAATTTGCGCGAAGAGTTCGCGCAAACCATTCGCGCCGAAATGAAAAAAGCATTTCCCGAGACTCCTGTGTTTTATCCATTCAAGCGCACATTTTTTTCGGCATTCAAAACACAATGACAGAATTCATGGGCCGTATTGGCACGTTCTTCCTGCTCATGGGCCTCGGCTTCGGAATCCTTTTCGTCGCCTCCGACATGTCCGCTTCGGCGGGCACGGGCCTGCGCACCGATTACAACTATCTGTGTATCGGCACTATTTTGCTCAGCATCGGTTTTGCCTTACGCGCGCAAGGCGCGCCGCCCCCCCAACCCAGCGGACGATTCCGCTGGTGGCGCAATATGCGCGAAAACAGACGAAAAAAACAAGCCGAGAAACAAGTGAAAAAATGACCTCCTCCAAACTCAGCACACTTTCAAACGCCGTCTCCAACTTCGTCAGCGACGGCGACCTCGTCTACGCGGCGGGGTTCACACATTTGATTCCCTTCGCGGCGGGACACGAGATCATTCGTCAGCGCAAAAAGAATCTGACTCTCGCGCGCGCCACACCAGATTTAATTTATGAGCAAATGGTCGCGGCTGGTTGCGCGCGCAAATTAATTTTTTCGTACATGGGCAACCCGGGCGTGGGCAGTCTGCGTTTGTTGCGCACGGCGCTCGAAACGGGCGCGCTCGAATGGGAGGAATATTCCCACTTCGGCATGATCGCCCGTCTGCAAGCCGGAGCGGCGGGACTGCCCTTCATGCCGATGAAGCAAACGGGCGCAACGGACCTCGAAGCGGCCAACCCAAACATCAAGCGGATTCACGATCCCTATGGCGGCCCGGACTTGATCACCGTGCCCGCATTGAATCCCGATGTAGCCATCGTCCACGTTCAGCGCGCGGACGAGAACGGCAACTCTCATTTGTGGGGCATCATCGGCGAGCAAAAGGAAGCCGCGTTCGCGGCGAAAAAAGTCATCGTGACGGCGGAGGAAATCGTGGCTGAATCCGTTATCCGCGCGGACCCGAACCGCACCATGATTCCGGGCATCATCGTCAGCGCGGTGTGTCACGTCCCGTTTGCGTGTCATCCATCTTATGCGCAGGGATACTATGACCGCGACAACGAGTTTTATCTGGCGTGGGACAAGGTCAGCGAATCAGCGGAGGATGTGAAAAAATATTTGGACGAATGGGTGCATGGCGTGAAAGACCGCGACGAGTATTGGAAAAAACTTGGCGAAGA
>VFKQ01000292.1 GCA_009885445.1 Anaerolineaceae bacterium
CTCAGATCGCGGCGAGGTACTCGACTCGGCTTCGCCGACATTAGCCAAACTTCGCGGCGAAATCCGCGTGGCGCACGAGCGGCTCATGTCGCGCCTGCAACGCTATCTCACCGACGCGACCACCGCGCCCATGCTGCAGGAGAATCTCATCACGCAACGTGACGGGCGTTATGTGATTCCATTGCGCGCGGAATTTAAAGGACGCATTAAGGCTATCGTCCACGATCAATCCTCCAGTGGCGCGACTCTTTTTGTGGAGCCTCTGCCCATTGTGGAAGCCAATAATGATTTGCGTGAACTGCAATTACAGGAGCGCGACGAAATCCGCCGCGTGCTGGCTGAACTCTCCGCGCTGATCGGCGAGAACGCGGACGAAATTATTTGGGGTGTCGAGTCGCTGGCGATTTTAGATCTTGCATTTGCGAAGGCGAAGTACGCCGCAGAACTAAATGCAAGCGAACCGCTTCTTCACGAGATGAAAGATGAAAGAAGAAAGAAAGAAATTCATCTTTCATCTTTCATCTTTCATCTACTCCAAGCCCGCCACCCTCTCCTCAATTCATCCACCGTCGTTGCCATTGATTTTGATCTTCCCGAAAACACGCGCGCAGTAGTCATCACAGGCCCCAACACGGGCGGAAAAACTGTCGCGCTGAAAACCGTCGGCTTGCTCGTGCTCATGGCGCAAAGCGGAATGCACATCCCCGCGCAAAGCGGCTCGCAGCTGGGCCTCTTTCACGCCCTCTACGCCGACATCGGCGACGAGCAATCCATTCAGCAATCGCTTTCCACATTCAGCGGTCACATCACCAACATTATCCGCATCTTAAAACATGCCGACCCGCGCGCGCTCGTCATCCTCGACGAACTCGGCGCGGGCACAGATCCGCAAGAGGGTGCGGCATTGGCGCGCGCCATCCTGGCTGAATTAATTGCGCGCGGAATAACAACTCTCGTCACTACGCATCACCCCGAATTAAAAAACTTCGCGCACTCCACCGACGGAGTCGTCAACGCTTCTGTTGAATTTGACTTAAAGACTCTGCGCCCCACTTACCAGCTGACCATTGGACTCCCCGGCCGCTCGAACGCCATCGCCATCGCGCAACGCCTCGGGCTGGACCTGAAAATTGTCCAAGCCGCGAAGAGCGAGGTACACCCTGACGACCTGCGCTCCGACAAATTGCTCGACGACATTCGCAAAGAGCGCAACCGCGCCTCGCGCGAAAGAGACAAAGCCATCAAGGCCCGCCAGAAAACCGATGAATTAAATCGCAGCATCGAAAAGCGACTCGAAAAAATAGAAGACGAGCGCCGTGAGGTCTTGGCCCAAGCCCGCGCCGAAGGCGAACTTGAAGTAGCCGTCTTGAAACAGAATCTTGAATCGTTGAAGGGACAGCTCAAGAACGCGCGTCAGCCGCTCGAAGTGATTAAGAAAATTGAAGAAAAAATTCAGGGGATGGAAGAGAAGGCTGAAGCGACGGTCGAACGTCGAAGGTCAAAGGTCGTAGAACAATCGTCAACCGTCAATCGTCAATCGTCAATCCAGCTCGGCGAGCGAGTCCGTGTGGGGACGTTAAATGCCGATGGCCTGGTGACCGCTTTGGGCGAGTCGGATGCGGAGGTGCAGATCGGCAGTCTGCGTGTGCGCGCGAGACTCGTCGATTTGGAGAGGAAGGCCAGTGACCCGTCATCAGTAATCAGCGAGCAGTCATCAGTTGCATCTCGCATCTCACATCTCGCATCTTCCCCCGGCATGGAAGTCAGTCTGCGCGGCATGTTGGTGGAGGACGCGCTGGATGCGCTGGAGCGTTATCTCGAAAAGGCGTATGGCGCGGGACTGCCGTTCGTGCGCATCGTGCACGGAAAGGGCACGGGCAAGTTGCGCGCCGCGGTGCGCGAGGCCCTGCGCGGACATACATATGTGTCTTCATTTGAAGAGGGTGGATCGACAGAGGGCGGCGAAGGTGTGACCGTGGCGATGATGAGGAGTTAGATTGTAGTAACGACTTCAGTCGTTGCATGGCTCGAAAATAGCGACTAACCCACAGGGCGCTACGCAGAGTCGCTAATAAAACTTAATAAGACTTACGCAGATTTCTGTTTTTGCGAGGGCCTACTCGCCCGAAGCAATCTCCCTGACCGCGCAGGAGATTGCTTCGTCGGGAAATACCCTCCTCGCAAAAACACCTGGACGGTAGAAAAGGTTTAGTGCGTAATGTGAGTTAACTCAATAATTCTCCGCAATCATGCGCGCCATTTTTTTTGAATCCCAATAGGCGCTGTGCGAAGCGGGGAAGATGAGCTGGGTGGTAATGTGGCGGTCCTCAATCCATTGTGTGTCTTCAAAATACAAAGGCTTCACCGGGTATGAAAATGCGTCGAAGCGACTCCAGAAATTAATCCAGCGTGTGCCCGGCAGGCTGTCATCCTGGGTCAGGCCGATCTCTGCGGGTTGCAAACTTTCGTGCGCGATGATTTTTTTAACCATCAATGTGTTCGAGCGCAAAGACAAACTGTAGATGGGCGAGCCAAAAGTGTAGAAGCGGCGAATGCGCAGACGCCCGCCTTTGCTTAATTTTCGTATGGGTTGCATGATTTTATACAAAGCCTCGCCTTCGCTTTTCTTGAAATCCTTTTCCCCAAATAGATGATAGAGCAAATCGTGCATCACCAAACTCCCGCCGGAGTGCGCAAAAATTGTCAGCGAAATGTTGGCGGAGGTCCTGGCCATTTTCTTAATATGCGCGGCCAGCTGTTCAAAGACGTGTTCGCGCAAAGCCGCTTCACCGTCAGCAGAGGCGTAGTAGAACATGTCACCCACGGCAAAGGTCATCAGCGAGCGGCCAAGGTTGTACAGCCAGACAAGCGGATTCAGTTTGGGCGCGATAGAAGCAGAAATATCCTGCCAGATTTTTTCCTCCGCTTCGGCAAGATATCGGTCAGGCTGTTTTGATTGTGACGAGTCCCAACCCCATTCAATGCGCACCGGCTGGCTCAGCGGGCGCTTGCCGCGCTCCGTCAGCGCTTTGTTCACACGCGCCAGCAGATTGTCGTAATAAACTTTGTGCGAGCGCGCCTCTGTTCGCGGCGTCATCCCGTGGATGAAGATGGGAATCTCCAGCCAGACAATTTCATTTTTAGGTTTGGTGGGCATGGGTGCTCCTTTCTTTTAAAATATAACCCCGAAGATTTGCCCTGGGTATGAGCAGTTCTCGCGCATTTTATGCGCCACTGCCACCCTCGGCGCTTGCCCACCTTTGACTGCTCACCCACCGAAGTCTATGCCGGTTAATTCATAAAGCGCCTGATTATGCGGGCGGTAAAAATCGTCAAGATATTTGCGAACCTGCGCGGGTACTTCCCCCTTTTCTTTACCCGTGTTACGCGGGGCCGCGTCGGGAATGCGAAACCCAGAATCGACGCCCAGAAACTCGAATACAGTTTGCAACGTTTTTCCCACGTCGCTAAAAAAATCCTCGCTCTTGAGCAATAGAATCTGCTCCCTGGAGAAAAATTGCAAATAGCGTTTCAACTGCTCATAATACAGTCCGCGTCCTTTGTAACTGTCACGCTGGAAACGATAATCCTGCTTGTAGCGCGGGTCTGCGAGCGGTTGCGCCAGCAACTCCTGTTCGTCGCGTTGCAAGGCTTCGAGCATGGGCAACGGCTCATGATTTTTTCTGCGCGACATGAAATAATGCGAAATGGCGCGCTCGCTGGGGTTGCGCAACAGGGCGATCATTTTCACATTGGGCAGTAAATTAAAGATGCGTTCAGGAGCAGCCGCATGAAAGAGATACCGCGGCGTACCCTCAAACGTCATGTTGCCCGCGCGCATGTCACGCTTCAATGGGAAATGCGCGCGGTACCACAGTTCCCCTTTTTGATAATCATCCTCCTTGTGAAAGCCGCCAGTGAAGTAATCAATTTCCTTCCAAAAAGACGCGCTCAACTGCGGGTGTTGGTCGAGCATCTCAAACATGCTCGTGCTTCCGCCGCGCTCTGTGCCGATGATCAGAAAATCGGGCAGGCAACGTTTACCCGCAGTAAACAAACGATAGTTAAAATATTTTTTATACGCGAACCGTCTCAACGGTCCGCGGCGGATGCGGCGAATCAGGTGAAGTAAATTTTCCATGCTGAAGAATCCTTTATATGATTTTACCAATCCTGAGGACGATGGGCATGCGCACAGGCCGCGCTCGTAGCGGGTTGCCCCAAACAGATTTGATTCTCACTTCAAGCGCGCTGAGCGGGTCACTGCCCAACTCGGCGATGTGACGTTTCAGCGCAGACCAGGTGCGCAGATAGTCCAGCACTTGCGACAGAGTCCACTCGAGTTTAATTTCAAATGTTGGCGGTTCGTCGATTTCGTCCACGGGCAGAGTCAGCGCGCGATAGCCGTCGAGCAGGATTCGGTTGCCATCCGCCCACAGCGAGTCAAGCGCGGGATATAAATCAGATTCAATAATGGAATCTATTTCGGGCGCAATGCTAAACAAGCCGTAGCCCCAGGCGGCGAAGACGCCGTTTGGCTTGAGCACGCGCAACACTTCGCGTTTAAATTTCGGCTGGTCAAACCAATGCCAGGCCTGCGCGACGGTAATCAGGTCGAAGGAATTATCCGCGAAGGACGTTTGCTCGGCGGGCGAAACGCTAAAGCGCACGCGCTCATGCGGCAAATGATTTTCAATTTGCGCGGCGCTCAGGTCGGTGGCTTCAACGCGGGCAAAGAATTCAGTCAGCGCCACGGCGGCTTGACCGTTGCCTGTGGCGCAGTCCCAGGCCAGGTCTTTGTTTTCGGCGAGATTGGTTAAATAAACAAACAACTCACGCGGGTAACTCGGACGATGGCGCGCGTATTCAGCGGACGCTTGCGAGAAGGTGTGGATGTTGTTCAAAGTAAATTGGAGTTTATTGTGTTGTGTGAGCTTCGCAAAACTTTTACCACGGAGCACACGGAGACCACGGGATTTTGCTCTTTGGTTTTCTCTGCGAACTCCGTGATCTTTATAACCCTGCGGGCTGTGGTTAAAATAATTTGGCCTTTATCTCAACGTCTGGTAGAGCATTTCTTTCCAGATGGCAACATCAATCTCCCAGCACACGTCCACGTTGGCGGGTTTTTTGGTGACGCCGAGCTGGTCCACCACGGTCATGCCGCGCGTGAGTTCGCTGAGAGTTTCCACGTCCACAAAGTGGCGGCTGTGACGTTTGAGTACGGCCGGGTTGAGTGCCACGGCCATTGCCACCGGGTCGGGCAGTGACAGGCCCGGGTCACCGAGCCATGCGCGGTTGGTTTCGATGGCGACCTTGTTGCAGTCAATTGCAAAATGGGCGCGCTCGGTGTTGAAGCCGTGCACCATTTCCATTTCGGCGTCGTTGAGATTTGCTTCGCCGCGACATAATTCCCAGCCCACCATTGTGATTCGCAGGCCCGAGGCGAAAACGATTCGCGCCGCTTCCGGGTCCACCCAAATATTATATTCCGCCGCCGGAGAGATGTTGCCGACGGTGTTGGCCGCGCCGCCCATCACATAGCAGGCGGGGATTTTGTCCGCGAGATCGGGGGCGAGCGAGAGGGCCAGCGCGATATTCGTCAGCGGGCCGAGGGTGACGAGGTGAATCTCGCCCGGGCTGGTACGAATCGTCTCGATGAGGGCACCCACTGCGGGCGCGGATTCGGCGCGGCGTTTGGGTTCGGGGTAGTTCATCCCGCCCATGCCGTCTGGCCCATGAAAGAAGTGCGCCCAGGATGGTTCGCGCATCAAGGGTTTGCGCGCGCCCTCGTAGACGGGCACTTCGACGCCGCATAGTTCGGCGGTGTAGCGCGCATTGCGACTGCCCATCTCCACGGGGACGTTGCCGGCGACGATGGAGATGCCTTCGACTTTTACGTCGGGCCAGCGCAGGGCCATGAGGATGGCGACGGCGTCATCAGAAGCGGTGTCGGTGTCAATCCAAAAGCGGCGCATGGGGTTTTCCTTTTGAGTGCGGGGATGTTTAAATCTTGAAGGGCCAAGTATACACAAAAGAAAAATGCTGGGGGAATAAAAAAGGTGGAGGTGGGTGGGTGCATAACAGGGCGGTTTGGGGCATACGGGCGCTCATACACTGCCAACGCGTCTTCCATTTTCGCCACGAACTGCGCTGATGGCCTGGCAATTACCCAAGACTTTACCAGCCAAGGCTTAGGTTCATTTTTTATGAAAGTATTCACCCGTTTTTTAACAGAAGAAATTTCTTTGCGCGTGGCATAGCCTTAATCGCCAGTTCGCGTTTCATGGCGCTGGCGCGGTCGGGGAGTTGCTCGACGTAGACAAGTTTTACAGGCCGATGGGCGCGTGTATATTTTGCGCCGCGGCCCGCGTTGTGTTGCTTCGTGCGGCGGACGGGGTCCGTCGTCCAGCCGGTGTAGAGACTGCCGTCGGCGCACTCGAGCATGTAGCAGTAGAAATTTGAAAAACCCGTTTCTTCGCCAGAGCGGGAAACGGGTTTCTTGTTTTTAGGATTTTTTATTTCTTCCTCTCAGGTCTGACCCAACTGCCGAGGAAACTTTGGGCGATGCGGTCACCGAAGGAGGGCACGTTTATCTTTTGCACTTCCTCCGAGATCCAGTCTGCGCCGAGGCGTTCGTTGAGCCATTGCAGGCCGCTGTAGTAGGCCTCGTCGATTCGCTCGTCTTCGGGGTTGGAGGCGAGAATCGATTCGCGCAGGGCCGTCAAAGATTGGATGGCGTTGCCGAGCACACGCGCCACATTGTCTTTATTGGCGTGCGCCGCATCGTGAATAGACGCGGACTCGTCATGATACAACGCGGCGGCGGCAGAGAGCGCAAACGGACGGCCTGCCATCTTGCGCGCTTCCTTCCAGCCGGGTTGATTCATGGTCGCGTCCATCAGCGCGAGGGCCATCAGTTGCGGCAGGGTGTGCAGGGCGGCCATCACGCTGTCGGCTTCGACGGCGTCTGAAAAGAGCGGACCGGCGCCGATTAACTGCAACAAGTCGGTGACGAGTTTGACAGTGGACTCGGACACGTTGTTCGCCGGACAAACCAGAAAGACGCTTTCATGAAAAAGATTTGCGCGCGCGGCGGAGAGTCCTGCGCCCACGTTCAGGAGGTGATCCGGCCCAATCGACGGGACCAGCCCCACGTAAGAACGACCCGCGGGAATATGGCGCGAAGCCCACTCAGCGACAAGTCCCTTCACGGGGGCGGTGTCCATCACGACCGCGCCCTCCTTTAAATCGGGGCCGATAATCTCGAGCGTGGACTCGATTTCGGAGAACGGCAGGGCCAGCAAGACGAGGTCCGCGTTGCGCACGGAGGCGGGCAGGTTGTAGTTGATTTCGTCCACGGCGCCGCGGGCCTGCGCGGCTTTGGCGGCCTCGGGTTTTTTGTCGTGCCCGACGCGCTGAATGGCGGACTTGTATTGTTCGAGGGCCAGGCCGAATGATGCGCCAATCTGACCCAAGCCGATGATTGTGATTTGTCTGGCCATGTTTGCCTCTTTAAGAAAAACTTTTTTGCCGCCAATTACGCGAATTTACGCTAAATATTTTAAACGAATTCGTGTAAATTAGCGACATTCGCGGCAGGTTTTGGGTTTTGGCTGATATGCTGAACTGTCTTGCGCATTATACCCCCGAGAATCGCGAGAGCCAGGGACGCCGACCCTGGCTCTCGTTGCAAAGGAGGAGAAGAGAAATCACCTTACGCAGGTAAATTTATCATGTCTGTCCAAATTCAACTTGACGCCAAGCCTACGATTGCCCTACGATTGTCTGACAATTTGCAAAGGTGTTAGGCGGGCACAGCCTACCTCCCCTCCG
Organism: Anaerolineaceae bacterium; assembly: GCA_009885445.1. Taxonomy (GTDB): domain Bacteria; phylum Chloroflexota; class Anaerolineae; order Anaerolineales; family Villigracilaceae; genus Denitrolinea. The sequence continues at coordinate 7,837 of VFKQ01000292.1, forward strand.
CCAGATGGAAGTGATGCAAGAAGCAGTGGATATTTCCTCTTACTCACCTTACGCAAGATGTGTGGAGTACCGACTTTAGGCCGCGTTTTCGGCAAGAAGCGGGCTGAAGCCCGCACTCCCTATTCAAAAACATACAACTTAACGAAAACTCGTAAGCTGAGTTACTCATATTTTTTTTCCCACTCGGCGATTGCGGCGCGGATTTCGTTTTGAATTTCAACATCGGTCACATCGCCCACGCCGTCGAATTTTTGCAGGCCCACCATCACCCTCACGCCACCATCGGGAGATTCAGTTAATTTTATGCCGCGTCCGGCCAACGGTCCAGGCGCGAGGCGGGCTTGCAACACCTCGTCAATTTGTTGCACCATGCTCATCGACGCGGCGGGCTTGTCTTTTTTGGGGCCAACTCCTGCGACGCTGGATAAAGAGGCCATCACCGAGATCGGCTGGATTTCTGCCACGACAGGCGGCGGGACGTATGTCATCGGCGCGGCAGGCGCGACCTCGAGGCGGGTTGCCCCTACCGAGGCCTTGCCCTCCACCCAGGGACGCATCGCGCTGATTAACGCGATCAGGCGTTTACGCGTTGGCTCAGAAATATTTTGCGTGTCCACGGGCGCGCCGTCCATTTCAAGTTTTGCGCCGCGCTCGGCGTCCAGCGAAAGACGCAGAAGAGTTGTCCCCACCGAGGCGGACGAGGCGGACTGCAAATTCACTTGCGCACTCGCCGCGCGCTCAGCCGCCACTTTCGCGTCGCGGATGGCGCTCTGCGCTTTTTGTTCGGCCTGCGTGATTAATTTTTTACTGCGATTATTGGAATCAAAAAAACCAATTGCCCAGCCAATGAGCAGGGCGATGATGCCCACAATGAGCGATGTGAAATTTGCGCCTTCTAACATGAGTTACCTCTTTAATTTCTGGCAATGCGGACAAACATGTGTGCCGCGTTGCCCGACATAAAATTTTTGAATCTTCGTGCCGCACTCGGGGCAGGCTTCTCCGTCGCGGCCATACACGCGAAAATAATTTTGGAACTCGCCGCCGCGATAAACCCAATCTATCGAAGCGCCGTTGCGACGGATGCCCTCATTCAGCACCGCGCGAATCGCCTCATTCAATCGTTCGGCCTGTTTCGGCGTAACCGAGTCTGACAGACTCAGCGGATGAATTTTTGCAATGTGCAAAGCCTCGTCGGTGTAGATATTGCCAAGGCCGGCCAGAAAAGTTTGGTCGAGCAAGAGCGGCTTCATCTGTCGCCGCCGCGCATGCAGGGATTCGTACAACCACTGCGGCGTAAACGAGTCACCCAGCGGCTCGGGGCCTAACCCGCCCACGACGGAGTCTGCGTCGTCCGTCAGCCACACGCGGCCAAACTTGCGCGTGTCGTTGAAGACGAGATATTTGATGCTCTGGTCGCCGTCCCCGGCGACCACCTGCGCCGAGGACGGCGCAGGAAGCAGGTTTAACTCCCCTCTCCCGTAATCGGGAGAGGGGCCGGGGGTGAGGGCCAAAATGAGTCTGTCATGCTTCTCTGCCTTATAGCCTGCTTCTTTTATAAACAAATCCCCGCTCATGCGCAAGTGGACAAAGAGGCTAAAGTCGGTCAACTGCAAGGTTAAATATTTTGCGCGGCGCGTCACGTCCACAATTTTCTGTCCCTGAATCTGCGCGCGGAACTTGCGCGGCGAGGGGGCGGCGAGAGTCCGTGCCCAGCGCAGGTCCGCGCTGAGGATGGTGCAACCCGCCAACAGCGGGCGCAGGGCGCGGGCGAAAGTTTCTACTTCGGGGAGTTCGGGCATGGGGGTCCAATGATCAGTAATCAGTGTTCAGTGTCCAGTGTTCAGTCACTGATGACTGAACACTGGAAGTGTCACTCATTAAACATCTCGCCCACACTGCGCCCCTCATGCGCGCGCTTGATCACTTCGCCCAGCAGGTTGGCAACTGAAAGGACGGTGATGCGGCCTTCGAGGTGCTTCATTTTCTCGGGCGGAATTGTTACTGTGTCTGTCGTGATGATGTGTTTAATGGGCAGGGAGGCGAGTCGCTCGGCGCCATTGGCCGAAAGAATCGGATGCACGAAACACAGATACACATCCCGCGCGCCATGTTCCTTGACAAGATTCACCGCTTGCGCGATGGAGCCGCCGGTATCCACCTCGTCATCCACGATGATCACATCGCGGTCGCGCACTTCGCCGATGATTGTCAGCGCTTGGGCGTTCGCGTCGTTGCTGGTGCGCCGTTTTTCGACAAACGCGATCGGGGTGTCCACATCCGCCGCGAAGTTGCGCGCCTTTTTGGCGAAACCCAAATCCACCGCCACCACCACCGGGTCTTTGAGGCCTGCGCGCAAGGTGGCATTGACGTGGTCTGTGAGCATGTGCGAAGTCGTCAACACGTCACCGGGAATCGAAAAGAATCCTTGAATCTGTCCCGCGTGCGGATCGAGAGTCATGTAACGGTCTGCGCCGGCCACTTCGATCATGTCTGCCACCAAACGCGAAGTGATTGGCACGCGCGGCTGGTCTTTTTTATCGGAGCGGCCATAACATAAATACGGCACCACCGCCGTGATGCGCGCCGCCGAGTCGAGTCGCAGAGTCTGAATCGTGATCAACAGTTCCATCAAGTTGCGATGCACCGGCGCCGCTGTGGACTGAATCACATACACGTCCTGTCCGCGCACACTGCCGTGCAATTTCACAAAAAGATTTTCGTTGGGAAACTCGATCATGTCATGCCCGCACAACGGGCTATTCAAATAATCAGAAATTTTTTGCGCCAGTTGCGGCGCGCCCGTGCCCGCATATAATTTCACATCCCCATATGCCTTCATCTCATGTGAATGATTCATGCCTGCTCCTTTTGGCTATGGAGGCGCATCAATTCCTGCACCGCCTCCCACGGAGAAATATTTTTTTTGTAGACGTCCCCCATCACAGACTCAATCTGCGCCTCAGCGACATCCTGCTGAAAATGCGACATCAACGCCCGCGCCAACAACGCCTCAGTCTCGCGCTCGAGGCGGGCCTGCTCACGAGTCGCCCACTCCCCGCTGACATGTAAATGCGCCGCATGCGCCGCAATCGACTCAACTAACTCGCTGACGCCCCTTCCCTCCAACGCCACCGTTCGTCGTATCGGCGGAATCCACAACGCGGACGAATCATCCCGCGGCGACTCCACTTGCATAGCCCGCCCGTGATGTTGAAAAATATGCCGCATCGGGTGCCCCAACTCAAGCATGGACTTAAGCGCCTTCTCGGTATTTTCCACGCCGGGCCTGTCTGCCTTGTTGACCACGAGCACATCCGCAATTTCAAGGATGCCCGCTTTGATGGCCTGAATATCGTCGCCGAGACCCGGCGCTTCAACCACGACCGTCGTGTGCGCGAGACGGGCGATGTCCACTTCGTTTTGTCCCGCGCCGACGGTTTCGATCATCACGATTTCAAAACCCGCCGCATCGAAGACTTGCGCAAAGGCCGCCGTCGTCTGCGCGAGTCCGCCCAGCGATCCGCGCGCCGCCATCGAGCGGATGAACACACCCGCGTCGCCCGCAAGGTCGCGCATGCGCACCCTGTCCCCGAGCACGGCCCCGCCCGTGAATGGACTCGACGGGTCCACGGCGATAATCGCGACGCGCTTGCCCTGCTTACGATAATGAAGCGCCAGCTGATTCACTAGTGACGATTTGCCCGTCCCCGGCGCGCCGGTGATGCCGATCAAATGTCCGCGCCCCGTGTGTCGAAAAATTTCCGCCAACCCTGCGCGCCCCGCAGCGGAATCGTTTTCCACCTGCGTCAGCAAACGTGTCAGCGCTAATCGGTCACCGTTTTGGAGAGAGTCAATCAGTGTCATGTTAGTGTTTCAATAAAAACTTACTTTGCCACAGAGTTCACTGAGAGAACGCCGAGAAAAGACTCAAAAAAACTCTGTGCTCTCTGTGGCTAAACTGTATGTGTATCACAAAATACGCAGTACGTAATTACGTACTGCGTACAGACTCGCGAATTTCGCGGATGATATCTTCAGTGGATGCGCCCGGGCCATAAATGCCGGTGATGCCCATCTCGGTTAATCGCGGCACATCCTCGTCTGGCACAATGCCGCCGATAAAAACTTTCACGTCACTTTGTCCATTGGCTTTGAGCAATTCCAAAATGCGCGGGGCCAGCGCCATGTGCGCGCCGGAGAGAATCGAAAGTCCCACCACGTCCACGTCCTCTTGCAGGGCCGCCTCGGCGATCATCTCGGGCGTCTGGCGCAGGCCGGTGTAAATCACTTCCATGCCCGCGTCACGCAAGGCGCGCGCCACCACCTTCGCGCCGCGGTCATGACCATCGAGGCCAGGCTTGGCCACCAATACACGGATTTTTCTTTCGCTCATTATGCCTCCGAGGGATGTCTTCACGCTGATTATACAACACGCTAACGCGACACCATGGTGTCGCAGTACAACCAGCTCCTCGCAACGCGATTGTAATTTTTTTGACATCTCAGCGGGTGCTCAAAAAAAGAAGTATGCTATACTTTAATTATGCAAACGCCGCGACCACACTGGTCAGACTGGGCGAAAACGCTCCAGCAATTAAAACTAGATTCCATCACCGCCTGGTTACTTGAAGCGGGTGCGCCCCTCACCCTGCTCAGCGCCCAGGCGCTTTATTTTAGTGCGCCCATCCTCGGCAAACAAAGCGAGTCGCTGGCCCAACTGCTCGAAGACGAAGACCAAACGCGCGCCTTTGCCGAATTTTTGCGTGAGGAGCCGCGCACATGAGCAACTTAATCGGTCTGGGCATAGTGGGGCTTGCCTCTATTCTTTTGCTGGCCTTCACTTTAATTAAACGCAAATCACCGGCGGTCTTTCGCAATATTAATGCGCTCACCCGTCTGCGCCGCGCGGCTGGGTTGGCCGTGGAAGATGGCACACGCCTGCACGTCTCGCTCGGGCGCGGGGGGTTGCTCACGCCCAATGGGGCCGGCCCGCTCGCAGGTCTGGCTTTGTTGCGCGGGTTGGCTGAACAAGCCTCGGTCAGCGACCGTCCACCCGTGGTCACATCCGGCGAGGGCGCATTATCCGCTTTGTCGCAAGATACGCTCGAAAGCGCTTATCGCGCGGCGGGCGCCGAGGAGCAATATCAGCCCATCAATGGACGCGCCACTGGCCTGACTCCGTTTTCGTACGCCGCTGGCGCCATGCCGATCACACGTGACGAATATATTTCCACCACCGTTCTGCTCGGTGACTTTGGCCCCGAGGCCGGCCTCTTCGCCGACGCCGCCGAGCGCGACCAATCCCTGCTCGTGGCGGGCGCCTCAGACCCAGCCGCGCAGGCCGTTCTGTTTGCCTCCGCCTCCGACGCGCTCATCGGCGAGGAAATGTTCGCCGCCCCCGCTTACTTAAATACAGACGACGCCCAGCGCGCCAGCCTGACCGTGCAGGATATTTTGCGCTGGCTGATCATTCTGGCCCTGCTCGGCTTGAGCGCCGTGAAGTTATTGGGGATTGCATGAAAATTTTTTCAGTGATTATCGCAGTCGCAGTGGGCGTATTTGTTTTGCTCGGATATTTTATTCCCGCGTCCGCGCTGATTGCCGCGCGCTCAGTGTTAGTTTCGTGGGCCATTTTGGCGGGCGGATTTGCCGTGTTGGTGGGCGCAATGAATCTGGCGCAAGTGCATTTCATGAAAGTGCGCCGCCGTGACCGCAGTTGGTCCTACAGTTTGCTATTGATCATCTCACTGCTCAGCACACTTACGCTGGGCTTAATTCTTGGCCCGGCGAATCCCATTATGCAGGCCGTAGTGCAGGCAGTCATCTTCCCAGTGGAGGCCTCGTTGATGGCGGTGCTGGCCGTCACGCTGGTGTATGCCGCCATTCGTTTGTTACGCCGCCGCAGTGATTTAATGTCAGTTGTCTTTTTAGCCAGCGCGGTATTTGTGCTCACCGCTGGTCTGGCTTTACCCTTCATTGGTCAACTGCCCATCCTGGGCGACATGCTCGGCCCGTGGTTTTCGTCTGTGTTGGTGGCCGGCGGCGCGCGCGGAATTTTGCTGGGCGTAGCCCTCGGCGCGCTCACCACCGGCCTGCGCGTGCTCTTCGCCATGGACCGCCCATACGGGGGCAAATAACATGGCCGATATCCTTTGTGGAAATTGCGGCATGCCCAATGCCGAAGAACAAAACAAGTGCTCATTCTGCAATGAGCCTTTGCACAAGGTTGCCGGACACGCATCCATTCAACCTGGGCAGGTCCCCACAAAAAAAACCACATCTGAACTCGAGCCGATTCTGCCGCAATGGTTGCGCGACGCGCGTCAGCAGGCGCGCGACGGCGCCCAGGAAGAAAAAGCTGAAGAGGCCCGCATCGCCGCCGAGAAACCCGCCCCCCCACCACAAGATTCACCCAGCGACTTTCTAGCCGGTCTCGCCGCCGCCACCCGCGAAGATGACACAGAAGAAATTCCCGATTGGATGCGCGGCGTACCCGGAATCGCCACACCCGCGCCGCGCACCGAAAAAACTGAAGAACCCACCATCTCGCGCCGCCAGGAAATTCGCTGGGAGCAAGAACCCAGCGAAGACGAAGCCCCTGCCCCGCCCGAAATACTGAGCGCCGCCAACGTGCCCTCGTGGATGCAAAACGACGCAGACGCCAACCCCGAGAAACAGGAAGTGGTGGACTGGCTAATGGATGCGCTTGAGTCGACCAAAGAAGATTTAATTTGGATGGAGGGCCTCGCCTCGCCCTCCGCGCCCGAAACGGGTTCGCCCGCCCCGAGCGCAGACTCCCCCGCAGACCTCCCCGATTGGATGGCCTCGGCCCCCGTCGCCGCGAATCCGCTAACGTCCACAAATGAAGACACAAGTTGGATGGACAACCTCACCTCGCCCTCCGCGCCCGAAGCGGGTTCGCCCGCCCCGAGCGCAGACTCCCTCGCAGACCTCCCCGATTGGATGGCCTCGGCCCCCGTCGCCGCGAATCCGCTGACGTCCA
>VFKQ01000376.1 GCA_009885445.1 Anaerolineaceae bacterium
CCGTCACCACCAACGATTTGTTGATAAGTTGTTCAAGATGTTCAATCGCATTCGGGTCTTCCGATACGGCTTCAAGCGCGTCCAACGTCCAGCCGCCCATGAATATGGACGCGGTGCGTAAAAGTTGTTTCTCTTCTTCTGAGAGTAAGTCATAACTCCAATCGATGAGCGCGCGTAATGTTTGTTGACGCGGCAACGCGGTGCGACTTCCGCCCACGAGCAGACGAAAGAGATCGTCAAGACGCGCGGCAATTTGTTCGGGGGAAAATAATTTTGTCCGCGCGGCGGCTAATTCAATAGCCAAAGGAATGCCATCGAGACGGGAGCAGATTTGAGCGACAGAAGAGGCGTTTGAATCCGTGAGGGAAAATTCTGAATTGGCGGCGCGGGCGCGTTCCACGAAAAGGCTGGTTGATTCGGAATCCGCAAGGGAAGGCGTGCGATACGCCACTTCGCCCGCAATGCCCAACGCTTCGCGACTGCTGGCAAGGATTTTGAGTCCCGCGCATTGATGCAGGAGATCATCTGCAAGTTTCGCGCAGGCGGCGATAAGGTGTTCGCAGTTATCGAGAATGAGCAAAAGTTTTTTGTCGCGCAGATAATCGGTGACGAGATTCACCAGCGGATTGAAGGGCAGTTCCTGCAAACCAAAAGCCTGCGCCAGCGCAGGGATGATTTGCGCAGGGTCAGAGAGCGGCGCAAGTTCGATTAGCCAAACGCCATTGGAATAATTCGGAAGCAGTTGTGTACCGACTTCAATCGAAAGACGGGTTTTGCCCGTGCCGCCCGAACCCGTCAGCGTGACAAGACGTGCGGTGTTGAGTACAGATTTGATCTCGGCAATCTCTTTTTCGCGCCCGACGAAAGATGTCAGTTGAGTGGGGAGGTTGTTAGGTTGTGTATCCAGCGATTTGATTGCGGGGAAATTTTGCGGCAGATCAGGCGCGTTAACTTGATAGAGTCGCAACGGTGTGCGCAAATCTTTGAGACGGTGTTCACCCATATCACGCAGGGTTACATCATCGGGTACTGTGTTCTGCAACAGGTCGTACGTGGTTTGCGTGAGGAGAGTCTGCCCGCCATGCGCCGCGGACATGACTCGTTGTGTGGATGCAATTGTGGCGTAACCTTCGTATTTGCCATCGGGTAATATTTCTGCTGTGCCGGTGTGTAGTCCCATGCGGGCGCGTAGCTTCAAGGCTTCCGAAGTCTGGTTGAGTCCGCGTTGAGCCGCTAATACTGCGCGCAATCCATCAATAGCATTGTGGAATGCGGCACTAAACGAATCGCCAACGATTTGAAAGATGTGTCCATGATTGGATTCAATTGCTTCGCGCAGAATTTCATCGTGGCGCGCATGTGAGATCGCCATCGCTTCAGGCTGTTCCTGCCAGAGGCGGGTACTGCCTTCGATGTCGGTAAATAAAAACGTGACTGTGCCAGACGGGAGATTGGACATGTTGAATCCTGCTGAATTATTTCCCCAGGGTTTTGCCTGGGGAAACCACGGCTGATTTCGAAAAAAGATCTAGTTAAATTTACGCGCCTTGCGTCGTTCCAACAATGCGTGGATGCGCTGGTAGGTTTTGCGGTTGAGCGGATAGAACCAGGCGAACAGAATCGTGCCCGAGAGAATCACGGCGCTGATCGGTGAAACCAGCAGGCGGATCATCGTCAGCGCGGAATCGGGCGGATGGTAGGTGAGGGCATCGGCGGCGGCGGACGAGTCGTAGCCTGCCGCGCCGAGTAATTGCAGAGTGGTGAAGATGGCCAGCGCGCCCGTCATCTTGCGGATGAAGGCGCGCGCCCCGTAGTAAATGCCCTCTTGACGCCGACCCGTTTTCAGCTCGTCCCATTCGATCACGTCGGGGAAGATGGAGTCGGGCAACACGTAAGCCGAAGACAGGCCGATGCCGAGCAGGACGCACAGCCCGAGCATTTTTTCTGTTTCGCCGGGTTGCACAGTGAAGATGACCAATTGCACGATCACCCAAAACGTCATGCCGGCCATGTAGGCCAGACGTTTGTCGAGGCGCCGCGAAAGCCACAGCCAGAACGGGGCGCAGAAAATACACGTCAGCATGAGCGTGCCCAATAACGCTGATTCCGGCGCGAGGTCGAGCCCGAGCACGCGAATCGTGGCGAGGCGGTCTCCGTTTGAAATCCAATATAAAGCGTAGTATGAAAACGTCACGGCGATCATATCCACAGCCGACCAATTCAGCGTGTGAATGCCGGCCACAAAACGAAAAGGTTTGTTGGCCCAGGCGATGCGGAACATGTCGGTGAAGGCGATTGGCTCGGGGTCTTTTTCTGAGTTGCGTTCTTTAAAAACGAAGGGCATGATTAAATAAGGCGGAATGGCCAGCCCGCCAAAAATGGCGCCGACCAACACGAAGCCTTGTTGTTGTGAAAAACCGGCCAGCAACATTTTGTCCACGATGATCGGCGCGGAGACAACCACCGTGAGCGCCGCCGCAAGTTGAAAGAAGGTGCGAAAACTTGTCAGCGTGGTGCGCTCATCGTAATCGGGAGTCAACTCGGGGGTCAGCGAAAGATACGGAATCGAAATGAGCGTGCTCAACGTATCGGCCACGGCGAAGGCTAGCGTGATGTGAATGCCCAGCGCCCATTGCGTTTGCCACGGCGGCGCCCACCACAACAAAGCGAATGACAACCCGAACGGAATGCCGAACCATAAAAGAAACGGGAGTCGCCGTCCGCGCTTGGTGCGCACGCGGTCGCTGATGAAGCCCACGATGGGGTCGTTAATCGCGTCCCAAATAATGCCGGCCAGCGCCGCGAACGAGCCGATTCTGGCGTCGAGCCCGACCACGTCGGTGAGATAGATGGCCAGAAAAACGGAGCGCAACATGCCCGAGGACGAAAGCCCCCAGTCACCTGAGCCGTATAAAACTTTTTGCCAAAAGGAGAGAGTCATTTAGTTTTGTAGTTTGATAGTTGGGTAGTTTGATAGTTGGGTAGTTGAGTAGTTGGTGTCGCATCCATGTCTACCTGCCTACCTGTTTACGTGTCTACTTGTCTACGTGTTTACCTGTTTACATGTCTACCTCTTCCGTCACCCAAGTATACATGTACAATTGCCATGTGGACTCAAACAAAGTTTCGTTACTGGATCGACTCAAAGCCCTCGGCGTTAAAGTGGGAACGGCGGCGACCCTCCCCGCGCCCGAAACGGATTCAGTCCCGATAGACCGCGTCGTCCCCGGCGGATTCCGCGCCACCCTGCGCGGCGAGGCCTTCGTCAGCGAGCAAACTTTCGGCGCGGACTATCTTCACGGCGCGCAATCCATTTTGCTCAATAGTCCGCTGACAAATCTTGCCATGTGGGCGCGCGACCCACGTGTTGCAAATCTTCCGCTTTCTTCTTTCGCTTTTCTCGACACCGAAACGAGCGGACTCTCCGGCGGCACCGGCACCTATGCCTTCATGGTCGGCGTGGGACGTTTCGAAGGCGACACATTTCGTCTCGCCCAATTTTTCCTGCGCGACCCCGCCGAGGAGCCCGCCATGCTCGAAGCACTGACAGATTTCCTCGCGCCCGCCCGCGCGCTGGTCACCTTCAACGGCAAATCTTTCGACGCGCCTTTGCTCAAGACGCGCTATCTTTTGCACAGCATCCCCGTCCCGTTTGCAGACTACTCGCACGTAGACTTGTTGCCGCTCGCGCGCCGTTTATGGCGTGACCGTCTGCCCTCGCGCGCGTTGAAATATCTTGAAGAAAATATTTTGGGTGCGCCACGCACCAGCGACGAAGTGCCCGGCTACGAAATTCCGTGGCTATATTTTGATTACCTGCGCACGCGCGACGCGACTCCGCTCAAAGGAGTCTTTTATCACAACGCGATGGACGTGGTTGCGATGGCCGCTTTGCTCAGTCACATGGCCGCCATGTTGCATGACCCGTTCGACGGACGCATTGAGCACGGCCTGGATTTTGTCGCGCTGGGAAAATTGTTCGAGGACTTGGGCGAGCGCGATTTCGCTGCGCGCCTCTTCGAGCGCGGACTCGAAATGGAATTAACCGAAGCCGACTTTGCATCCGCCGTGCAAAAATTATCGAATCTACAAAAACGTCGCGGCGACCTGCCGGAGGCCGTGCGCCTGTGGGAGTCCGCCGCCGCGCAGGGACACATTTATGCGCACGTCGAATTGGCCAAGCACCACGAGCATCGTCAGCGCGATCCATCCGCCGCCCTCGCGTGGACCAAGTCTGCGCTCGAGCTGGTCCAGTCCGCAGACCTGCCTCCCTACGTGCGCAAATTCTGGCAGGACGAATTAAAGAAGCGCAAGGAACGTTTGCAGGGGAAGAAAAAAGCCAAAGAAAAATAATCCGATAATCCGCGCCAATTTTCATTATGGCCCGTGTCTAAACTGGTTTGCAGGTGGTCGAGTAGGATTTTGCGGGTCTCGATACGGCAACGAACGCCTACTCGACCACCGCAAAATCCGTATCGAGACCAGTGATTCAAATTTGGATACACTTACTAAAATATTTCTCTACCGTACATGAAGTCTAAATTACATAGGCTCAAGCCGCCGTCCTCGGCGGCGTTTTGCGAGTAAATCTTGCGCCGAGGACGGCGCAA
>VFKQ01000200.1 GCA_009885445.1 Anaerolineaceae bacterium
GCCTTATTTTGCGCAAGCCGACCTCTTCGTCCTGCCTGGCACGGGCGGACTCGCCGTGCAAGAAGCGATGTCGCATGGCCTGCCCGTCGTCGTGGCGAAAGGGGACGGGACGCAGGATGACCTCGTCCGCGCGGCGAACGGCTGGCAGATTCCGCCCGAGGATTTTGACGCGCTTGTGTCCGCAATAAAAACCGCGCTGTCTGACACAGCGCGGTTGCGTAGGATGGGCGAGGAGTCTTTTCGAATCGTGCGCGAGGAAATTAATATCGAGAAGATGGTCGAAGTCTTCGTCCGCGCATTGAATGAGGCGGTGGTCGAGTAGGCGTTCTTTGCCGTATCGAGACCACCAAGTCAAAAACTTTATCTATCACGCTACGGGTCGAGAATGATCACATTGAAGGATGCGTTGGCGGGCATGGCGCTGAAGTCTTGATTAAAGATGGACCACTTGCGCTCAGCATTGTCGTACCACACGCCAATGGGAGCGGTGTTATACGTGCCGCCGATTCCACCCGGGTTCCAATTGGCAGTGACAAAGACCAGGGCGTTGGGGCGTTTGTTCGCCGCGCTATTGTTGATATAGGTGTAATGAGAATCAATGTTTGCGGCGGTTGCTGTGTGCACAAAAACGCGCGCCCCGGCGGGCAGAATCATCACGTTGAATGAGGCATTCAGCGGCATCGCGGCTAGATTCTGATTATAGATGGACCATTTACTGCCGTTGTACCAAACACCGACGTTGGCATTATTGTAGGTATCGCCGGCACCGCCCGGATTCCAATTCGGTGTCACAAACACAATTGCGTTCGGGTGATTGTTCGTCAGCGGGTTGTTGATGTCGGTATGGTTCGAAGTTATGTTCCCAGCGGTGGCCGTATGCACAAAACTGGGCGTGCCTGGGCCGGGAATGAGCACGTTAAACGCGGCGCTGATGGGCATAGCCGCAATATTTTGATTGAAGATCGACCATTTACTTTTTGATGTGTTGTACCATACACCCGTGGCGGCGTTGTTATAGGTTCCGCCCGACCCGCCGGGATTCCAGTTCGCGGTGATAAACACCAGCGAGTTCGGGTTGTCATTGGTCAGCGAATTATTAATGTTGGTGTAGTTTCCCGTGGTGTTGCCGCCGCTGGCAGTGTGCACAAATTTTGCGGCAATACCCGGCACAGCTGGCACTGGCGTGTTTGTGGCAGTGGACGTGAAAGTGGGTTTGAAGGTGGCAGTTGCCGTCCATGTGGCGCTGGCCGGCGTGGTGGCAGTGGTCGTCGGCGTTTCAGTATTCGTGGAAGTGGGCGAGGGCGTGTCGCTTGGCGCGGAGGTCTCGGTGATAAAGATGATAATCGCAGTAGCCGCCGGCGCCGGTGTGCTGAACGAAATGTTGCAAGCCAGGCTGGCGGCGATGAGTACGCTGGTTAAAACGAAAACTGGGTTTTTCATGGATGGCTCCTTATAAAATCTGCTTTGTCAATTGTGCCATTAGACAGTACGATAAATTGCCTGCAAAAAATCCTCAGCCACCCCCTCCAACGCCTCCCACAATCCCGCCCTCAGTCAACTTGCGCAAATCCCCCAGCGCGGACTCAATCTCCGCGACCGTCACAGGGCGATTCTCGTCGCGATGTTTCAGCGTGCCTGCTTTTGCTTTTTCAATCGACAGTTCCTTAATCGAAACGTTCAATGCCAACGCTTCTTTCACCAGCGCCGCTCCTTGTGAATATCCGATGACGGGATTCAACGCGGTGACGATGATGGCGTTCTTCGCCAGCCAGCCCTCCGCTTTTTCGCGGTTAGCGGTCAGCCCGCTCACAGCGCGATCCGTGAACGCGTTCACCGCGCCAATCGTCACCTGCATCATCTCAAATAAATTGTGCGCCAGAATCGGCATCATCACATTTAATTCCAACTGCCCGGCTTGCGCGGCCAGCACCACCGTCGTGTCACAGCCGATGACGTGGAACATCGCCTGGTCCAGCATCTCGGCCATCACTGGATTCACTTTCCCTGGCATGATCGACGAACCCGGCTGAACGGCGGGCAATCTGATTTCGTCGAATCCGGTTGACGGTCCCGAAGCGAGCAGACGAAAATCGTTGGCGATGCGAATCAGCGTCAGCGCCAGAGTCCGCATCGACGCAGAAAAATCCGCCGCATCGGCCATCGATTGCATGCTCTCAAATAAATTATCCGACTGTGTGAATTGCAAGCCGGTCAACGCGGACAGTTTGTCGACCATCCGCGCATGATACTCGGGGTGCGCGTTCAGCCCCGAGCCGACGGCGGTTCCGCCGATCCCGAGCCGCCTCAACCCGTCAGCGGACCTGCGCACACGAAGTGCGTCGCGCTCCACAGCCTTCGCGTACGCCGAAAATTCCTGGCCGAGACGCACGGGCACTGCGTCCTGCAAATGTGTGCGGCCCGATTTGACGACTTCATCAAACTCGCGCGCTTTTGCTTCGAGCGCATCTTGTAAATTTTTCAGCGCGATTGAAAGTTCGTCCAGCCGCCACAACGCGCCGAGACGAATCGACGTGGGAATCACGTCGTTCGTAGATTGCGCCATGTTCACATGATCGTTCGGGTGCACATAATACTTGCCCAACGCGCCGCCCAAAATTTCGGTCGCGCGATTGGCGATGACTTCGTTCGCGTTCATGTTATGACTCGTCCCCGCGCCCGCCTGAAACGGCTCGACGACAAATTCAGCATCCCACTTTCCGTCCATCACTTCAGCGGCGGCCTGCGCAATAGACTCGGCCAGTTGCTTCGCGCTGAAATGTTTGCCGTCCACATCGCGGTCATTGAAAAGTCCCAACTCAAAATTCACCAGCGCCGCCGCGCGCTTCACCGCCGCAATCGACCAGATAAACGCGCGCCACGGACGCAATCCGCTGATCGGAAAATTGTCCACCGCGCGCTGAGTCTGTGCGCCGTAATATGCCGAAGCGGGGACGTTTAATTCGCCGAGCGAATCTTTTTCTTTGCGAAAGGTTTTTGTGTTCATGCTGGCTCCAATGTTTTTCTATTTTACACCTTCCTATGCTGGCGTTCATCCGCCCGCGCCGACTCGCCCCCGTGCAGTCTCACGCCGCGCGCCTCCAACATCCATTCACGAATCACCATCCTCCATTAACCATCCCCCATTCACTATTCTCTTCTCTCTTCTCTCTTCTCTCTGCTCTCTGCTCCCTTCCTCCCTTATAATATCCTCAATGTCCGACGACTCCTTCCCTCCCTACGACCCTCAACAACAACCCGTGCAACGCGCCCGCCGACGTCGCGCGCGCCGCAACTTCTTCCCCGCAGACGCCGAGGGACAAGACGCGATGCTCGCCGAACTCTCGCGCCGCGCGTATCCCTCGTATGAACTTTATGTTTTTTCATTTCTGTGCGCCGTCATCCTCGCCGCCGGCTTCGCCTTCGACTCACAAGCCCTGCTCATTTTCGGCGCACTCACCGCACCCACACTCACAGCCTGGGTCGGACTCAGCCTGGCCACCCTCACCGGCCCCATTCGATTCTTCGGCCAAACATTCACTGCCATCCTCGTCAGCGTATTAATTGTTTTGATCATCGGTTTTCTGGCTGGCTTTGCCTCGCTCCCTTTTCAACCCATCACGCTCAACGAGGTCTATCACCACTCGCGATTGTGGTGGCCCGACTTGCTCGTGCTGGCCATCGGCGCAGTGCTCACCACCGTCACCTTCGTGCGCACCGAGAGTCGCCCCGCATTACAAAGCGCACTGCTCGCCTACGAATTTTATCTGCCCATCTCCGCCGCGGGCTTCGGCCTCGGCGCGGGCCTCATCGGCGTTTGGCCCGAAGCCGTGCTGGTCTTCCTCGTCTACTTTGCCTGGGCCACCTTCTTCGGCCTCGTCACCCTGCTCCTCCTGCGCTTCCGTCCGCTCGCCATCGGCAACTTTTTTTTCAGCGCTTCCATTTTCGTTTTGATTCTAATTTTGCTGGCCAACTTTTTAGGACTGACCGACCTGGTTAAAGGAATCGTCTTCGGACCTCCGCCCGCCGCGGCCGCTCTCAGCACCTCGACTCCGCCTCAGTCCGCGCTCGCAACGGGCACGCCCACCCCCAGCCTGACTCCCAGCCCGAGCCGCACAGCCTCCGCCACCCCCAGCATAGACTCCGTCCCGCCCACTCTGCTCGGCGGCGACGTCACTTTCCCCGCCACAGAAACACCTGTCCCTTCGGCCACATTTGAACCCACGCCCGTCTATGCCAAGATAGCCTCCATCTCTGGCGGGGGCGCGTTCATGCGCAAAACCCCGGGCGGAGAATTTTTGACCACCCTCGAAAACGGCGTACTCGTTGAAGTGCTCGGCGAAACCGCCGAAGCCAACGGCGTCACATGGATAAAAATAGCCGCCATCAAAAACGGACTGCGCATGGAAGGCTGGATCATCCAATCGGCGCTGATCTTTGCCACGCCGGTGGTCAACTGGCAACCCTCGTCCACGCCCGCGTTTACGCCGACGCAATAATTAATATCGTAGGGGCACGGCGCCGCCGTGCCCCTACGATTCGTTCAGGAGAATCGATTCATGCCCATCCATTTCGGCACTGACGGCTGGCGCGCCGTCATCTCAGACAGTTTCACCTTCGACAATTTACGCATGGTCGCGCAGGCCATCGCGGACGCGGTGGCCTCTGAACATTGGACCAAGCCTGTTAATGGCGAACCCGCTCAAGGCGCGGAAAGAATCGTGGTCGGCTACGACACGCGCTTTTTGTCGGACAGATTCGCGGGGGAGGTGGCGCGTGTCCTCGCCGCGAACGGATTCCAAGTGCACCTCGCCCAATCCGATTCGCCGACGCCGGCCATTTCGTATGCGGTGAAAAATCTCGGCGCGGTGGGCGGCGTGATGATTACGGCTTCGCACAATGCGCCGCGTTACAACGGCGTGAAGTTGAAGGGCGCGTTTGGCGGATCGGCCCTGCCCGAGCAATGCCGCCGCGTCGAAGTTTATATCAACGACAACGAGGAGCAGGCGCGCGGTCCAAACCTGATGGATTTTAAAAAGGCGCGCGACATGGGCTTGATTCAAAAATTTAATCCACTGCCCGCCTATTACGATCATCTGCGTACATTGATTCACAGTGACGTCATCGCCGAATTCCCAATGCGCTTTGTCGTAGACTCAATGTACGGCTCAGGGCGTGGTGTGATTAAAGGATTCTTGCAGGGCACGGGCAGTGAGATCGCCGAGATTCGCAACGAGATGAATCCGGGCTTCGGCGGAATCCACCCCGAGCCGATTGCCAAAAATTTGGGCGCGCTGGCCTCCGCCATCAGTGCGGGCATGGGCAACTTCGGCTTGGTCACTGACGGCGACGCGGACCGCATCGGCGCAATGGACGAGCGCGGCAACTTCGTGGACCCGCATAAAATTATGGCGCTGGCTTTGAAATATTTGGTGGAAGTGCGCGGCATGAGCGGCGCGGTGGTGCGCACTGTTTCGACGACGCGCATGATTGACCGACTCGCAAAACGTTACGGACTCACTTTGCACGAAACACCCGTCGGCTTTAATCACATTGCGGATTTGATGATGAGCGAAGATGTGTTGATTGGCGGCGAAGAATCGGGCGGCATTTCGTTTAAGGGGCACATCCCCGAAGGTGACGGCCCCATCATGGGACTCTTGCTGGTCGAGATGATTGCCTCCGCGAAGAAGTCGCTCAATGAAATGGTCAATGATTTACTCAAAGATGTTGGCCCCGCGCACTACGAGCGCACCGACATTCGACTGAGTCGTCCGGTGGCGAAAGCCGAAATGACGGACATGCTGACGAAGCAGGCGCCCGCCGAAATTGGCGGCCAGCGCGTCGATGAGATTAGTCAGCGTGACGGCGTGAAATACATCCTGGCCGATGACTCGTGGTTGTTGATTCGTCCCTCGGGCACCGAACCCGTTTTGCGAGTCTACGCCGAGGGCCGCACTCCGGAAATGGTGAAGGATTTGCTGGGTTATGGCGAGAAGGTTGCCGAGCGCGTGGTTTGAAATCGACCGTGTCGCTGTGCACAAATTCTTTTATCCGCTAATCTCAATACCTTTGCCAATTATGGACAGTCGGCATCCTCAGCGGGATATTGCTGTATTCATATTTGTTTTTTGCGGGTCGCGAGAAACGCAAACCGGAATATCGCTGGTCGTAAAAATCGGTAACGCGACACGCCTAGCGTGTCGCGCGTTTTTGCACTGACAACATAAATGTCGCGTACCAAAAAACATATCGCCGCGAATAATCAGGATGGGGATGAACTATCAAACTACGAAACTAAAAAACCGAACTAAATGGCCGAGCGTGCAGGCTGTAGAAGATACACGCCCATGCCCAGCAGAATTAACGGCGCTACCACAACAATATAACCGAAGGGCGTTGGCGGTTGGATGCTGGCGAAATCGAGACCGAGCGCCAGGATTCCCGCCACGCCAAAAGTACACATGCCCATAGCGGGGATGCCCACCTGCCGCCAGCGCGAGGAGGTAGAAATGATCCAGGCGGCGATTCCAAGCCCCACCATCGGTGAGGCAAATAAACGCGCGGTCAGGTTGGTCAACGTGCCCTGCGGCTCAAACCACAGCCAGCTTCCATTCTTTCCAAGCACAAAGAAGCCGATTCCCAAGATGATAAAGAGCACACTGATGAAACGAAAGGTTAACTTACCACTGGCTCCCATATTTAAACCCGCGTCGCCGCGCAGGAATGGATGGCTGGTCGTCACTGCTGAACCAAGTGATGATCCACGTAAGACAGCGAGTCCCAGCGCGATGAGACTAATCGCTCCGCCACCAAAATAATTCCAGGTGGTTGGCGAACGCAAGTCGAACTGGTAGAAGTGCACAAAACCCGCCGCCAACTGCAAAACGCGGTAGGCAAATATCATTATCATCGGCAGGCGCGCGGCAGAGAAACGATTGAACCAAACAGACAGTAGTGCCAGCGGCACCGAGACCAACGTGCTGGCTCCGAGCAATCGAGCTGTGACGGCCGTCATCGGCCACGGCCACATCTCGGTGATCGAGGCTGGGTCAACCAGCAAGCGCAGGCCGAAGGCCAGTTGCATGAGGCCGCTTACAACGAGAACGATTTTCACCCAAAGCGGAAGAGTTCGGTCAGACATGGTTGTCTCCTTTGGTGTTCGAATGGCTTTCAAAGAATCTCCCAGGCACGGCGAGAAGCGGCGTTAAGCAAGTCTTTGATTGATTCAAGAAAAGTCTCATCAAGCTCCTGGTTTCGCTCCAGGCGGATTGGTTTTCCGAACACAATAGCGAGCCGCGCACCGGGCAATGGAATCAGATGCCGGTCCCAGCGTGGAAAACGAATCGCGGGCCGGGCCGCTATCCCCACAGCCATAAGCGGACGGCCTGTCATTTTCCCCAGCCAGAATGTGCCGGGGCGCACTTTGCCTGCCGGGCCATGCGGACCATCTACCGCAACGATGACATCCCCTTCTTTCGATAGTCCGCGTATCATCGACTTGAGCGCCGCGCTGGGATTACCTGTATTGTCTTTTGGAAGGGGAGCAGGTTGAATCCCCGCGCCTTCCAGCCAGCCGATCATGGTCGCCCCGATTAACCCAGGCGGGACAAAACCCTGCGTTGGCCGGGAGGTGACCGTGTGATGCAAGGCCAACGAAACCAGATTGGTGCTATGCCAGGCATACCAAATGGTGGGTTCCGCGGGCAGATTTTCCATGCCCTCCGATTTGATCTCGCTAGTTTTCGCGATGTGCCTTCCATACGCCGCGATTTGGTGCCCCCAAAAATTGGCCGCGCGCTCGATCAAATTACTCATATCAAGCGCCCGCGGATTTCTTCGTCAGGAAGGACATGCCAAATGCAATCGCCGCGGCGGCCAATGCCAATGGCCAGTGGAACAAATTCTCCTCCAACTCCAATTGCAGGCCGAAATGGATGTCTGTGAATGTGCCGAAGATGGCAAGTCCCAGATAGAAGACAGTAAAGATGCGTAGAAACATGAGCGCGCCAGATGGACGCCAAAAAGCAAAGTACGTGCCGATTAACCCGGTGACAAAATGTATGACGCCGTGCATCGGGTCAAGACGCAGACCTTGCGGAAGGCTGTCGGGACTTGTATCAAAACCGCGCATGCCGTAGATTACAAGGATAGCTAAACCCTGCAAAACGAACAGGGTCATCACTTTGCAGTACAACAACACCCAATCTTGCTGGCTGGAAGGGAGTTTGAAAAGAGTGTTCAATGGAGGTCTCCTAAAGGGGTCGCTGAGGTTGAATGAGGACAGCGCATTTCTTTACTTAACCCTGCATGTTGCCGAATGATACGTTTCCCCAACAAATAAATACACGAGCATTTACCACGAAGGCACGAAGCCACGGAGTATTAAGTCTCTGCGTCTGTGTGCCTTTGTGGTATAAAATTTTTTCAAGGATTACGAATCTCGCCATTTACTAGCGACACCATGGTGTCGCGTTATCCCCAACTATCAAACCATCCAACTAAAGCATCGTCCTCGCCTTCAACGTGAGATAGCGATTAATCACCGCCATCGAAAGTTGATTGGCGGGCACATCCAAAGTTAATACGCCCCGTTTTTGCAGAGTATCCAAAATCACGCGGCGCTCATCCAGCATCTGTGACGCGGCGGCACGCTGATAGACCGAGAACGAATCAGCAGGCGTGCCCTGCGCGGCGGCGTGGACGTCGGGATCGCTCATCGTCACCACCAGCGGCAGACTCGAGCGCGCCAGCAAAGATGTCTGCGCCACCAATGAGTCCATGCTCGCGCCACTGCTCAAGTCGGTGAAGATGACCACCAGCGCGCGGCGGCGCTGCTTCACCGCCAAATAAGTTAATGCCTTGCGATAATTCGGCTCGATCTGTTGCGCGTCCACGCCATACAACGATTCCAACATGCGATAAAACTGTCCGCGTCCCTGACGCGGCGCGAGATAGCGGCCAATCTCATCTGAAAAACTCAGCATGCCCACGCGGTCGCCCTTGCCCGTGGCAACATATGAAAGAAACAATACTGCGTTCACCGCGTAATCCAATTTCGCAATGTCCGCCACAGGCGCCTGCATCATGCGGCCCGTGTCCAGCACCGCGATCACCGTCTGACTGCGCTCGGTTTGATACTGCACCGTCACCGGCCGATTGCGCCGCGCGGTGGCCTTCCAGTTGATGCGCCGAAATTCGTCATCGGGCAAATATTCGCGCAGGCGCTCAAACTCCGTCCCTTCGCCAAACATGCGCGTGGCGCGCAGTCCCATTTCTTGCAAACGATTTTTGCGCAACAACAAATCATACGTGCGCACGTCCAATAAATTTGGATAAACCTTCACCGGCTCGGCGGCGGCGACTCGTCCCTGCCTTTGAACCAATCCAAGCGGCCCGAGCCAACGCAGATGTAAATCGCCAAAAGCATAATCGCCGCGCCTTAATGGCTGGAGATGATAGATTCCCTGCCACGTCCCCAGCGGACTCGCGCTCCCGGACATTATCCGCGTCTCGATCTTAAACGCCTCGGGCGCCTCATCACGCACCTCGAAGCGGGTTGCCCGCCTCGAGCGATTCCGCACGTTGACGAAGACCGCGTTCTGCGCGCCCAGCGAAAATTTCGTGTCGTGGCGTCGCTCCACGTCAAAGCGGTCCACGCGGCCAGCGAGTCGCCAATCCGTGAACATCAGCGCCAGCGCAACCAACGCATATCCCCAACCCACATATTCCATGGCGGGCCAAAATGCGCCGAGCGCCAGAATTGGCGCGGCGAGTAGAAGGAAGAGCGTGCCTCGGGTGGTAGGAATCATGGGTGAAAAGATGAAATTAGAAAGATGAAAGATGAAAGAAAAAAGAGGTGAACTCGATTAAACGCGGTCTCGATACGCCCCGAAAAAATCGCTCGGGGCTACTCGACCATCGTTTCCTTGAAAGTGTTACGCTCTTATTCATCTTTCATCCTTTATCTTTCATCTTTTTTATCGCGGCACTTCGACCGAGCCAAGCAAACGCTGAATGACTGCATCTGCATTCAGGCCTTCGATCTCTGCTTCGGGCTTGAGCAAGATGCGATGACGGAACACGGCGGGGACGACAAACTTTATGTCATCGGGAGTCACGAAGTCGCGGCCTTGCAGAGCGGCCAGGGTTTTGGAGGCCAGCAAAACGTGCGTCGCGGCGCGGGCCGAGGCGCCCAGCACGAGGTCCGGCGAGCGGCGGCTGGCGGCGTTGATGGCGGCGATGTACTTGAGAATCCCATCTTCGACAGTGACCGTCGTGGCGAGTTTGCGAATGTCCATTACTGCCTTCGAAGATAGAATCGATTTGAGTCCTGAGTGTTCGAGGTCGTGCGCGTCGAAGCCCTGATGGGTGCGGCGCAAAATTTCCACTTCCACTTCGGGCGGCGAGTATGGGACGAGAATCTTAAACATGAAGCGGTCGAGTTGCGCTTCGGGCAGTGGATAAGTGCCCTCGTACTCAATTGGATTCTGCGTGGCGATGACCATGAACGGCACGTCGAGTATGTGGCGCTCGCCATCCAGGTTCACTTGTTTTTCTTCCATCGCTTCGAGCAGAGCGGACTGCGTTTTCGCGGGCGCGCGATTGATTTCATCGGCCAGCAAAAGTTGCGTGAAGATGGGACCTTTGCGCAAATGGAATTGTGAAGTGCCGAGGTCGAACACGCTGGTGCCGAGGATATCGGAGGGCATCAGGTCGGGCGTGAATTGCACGCGCGTGAATTTTGCCTGCACCATGTAGGCGAGGGTCTTGGCCATCAACGTTTTCGCGGTGCCCGGCACGCCTTCGAGCAAAACATGTCCGCCGCTGAAGAGGGCCACGGCGAGAAGTTCGAACGGCGCTTCGAGTCCGACGATCACTTTTTGTGATTCGGTGTGGATTTGTTCGAAGGTTTTTTTGATGTCGCTGAGGTTCATGAAGTTCTCCTGTGCTAAATATTTTTACCACAAAGGTACACAAAGTGTCACAAAGGAATACAAAAGAATTTCCTTCGTGCCCCTTTCCCGAAGTACGCCGGGACGATGTGTGCGCCTTTGTGGTGAGAGAATTAAATTCCCTGGCCCATCCAGCGCGCGGACTCGGTGGCGAGCTTCACCATTTCTGCTTCGCTGATTTTGTCGTTGTTCAGATTCGTCAGCAGGGTAAGTAATGCTTCGCCATCCAGCGCGGGATTGAAACCGACCAGTCGCTTCACGTATTCATCGTCTGGCAGTGACGGGTCGAGGCGGTAGCGTTTGCCGATGTGACGCTTCACATCATGGCGATAGCGTTTGAGCACCGAGGCGCGGTGACCTGCTTTGCGATTCAGATTTGAAATCGCGTTCACATGCTCGAGCGGACCGCGGCGGCGCATCTCGTGCGGCAAAGGCAGAGGGCGACCAAAGCCGCGTCCTTGAATCAGCAAAACCAAAAAGATGACCGCGGCCACAAAGAGCACGCTGTGGCCGCCAGGAGTTTGTCTCAGCCACTGTTCGGGACCGACGACGCTGGCTGTGCGAATGCCATGATGCCACTCGTCGAACCAGACCGCGTTTGCTTTACCAGCAAGTCCAATCAGGTTAAGCACGAGGCGGGCATTGGCGTCGGTTTTGAGTCCGATGTTTGAAAAGGGATACGCGCTGGCGGATAGAATCACGCGTCCCTTGCCTTGCTCAAGCGACACAACCAGCGGCCCTTCGGGAACGGCAATGAGCGTGACGTAATCTGTGCGCTCGGCGAAGAGGAAAGAATCGGCGTGCAGGCTCATCGCGTCCATCAGCGCGGGGGAAGATATGAGCGGCGTCGGTGAATAAACGGATGGCGAAAGTTCAGGCAAAAAGCGCAAATAAAATTCATAATGCGCCAACGCGATATAGGCTCCGCGTTCACTGCCAGCCAGCACGAGGGTACCGCCAGCCTCAACCCATTCATCCAGCAATCTAAAATCAGAATCGCTGATCTCGTACAACGGTTCGAGAATCAGAATCAAATCTGAATTTGCGGGCGGTTGAAAGGTCGCCTGCGCGTCAGCGAAAGATTCGAATCCCAATTCGCCGAGCCACAGGTTGAGCGCGCGCGTTCCGCTTGGGTCGCTGGAGGTGCTCAGGTAGGGAATGGATTGCACGCCCTTTTGCAGCGCGGCAAAAACCGTCACCGCGATCAACAGCGCGACCAGCCCGATGGAAATAAAAGTTTCGCGCGTCACCTTCATTCTTTCTTCTCTTTCAATTCTTCGACGCGGCCGCTGTAATGGCGAAAAGATTCCTCGTCCAACTCGTGGTAGCCATACCAGACGTTGTCGAAGACATCCACAACTTCTTTGAGCGGCTCGGCCAGCGCGGCATCCTGCGCGACACTGCGCAGGTATTCGCGGTTGGTGCGCGTGCGGTCATAGCGCAACATGCCGCGTTCATCCAGCAACAACAATGAAGAAAGATAAAGATAGCGCACCGCGGAGCGATAATCGCCGCCGCGCGAAAGATTTTGGGCGCGCGAAAATGCGGCTTCGGAAGTGAGCAGTTCGTCGCTGTTATCGTCCACGTTTAGTTGGGATTCGGCGACGATGCCTGCAAATAAATTTCGAAACACAAATGCTAGCACAGCAACCAGCAAAACAATGGAAAGGAACGGAAGCCAATTCAGCGAGATGACCATCACGCCGTCGCCGTCCCCGAGGATGCTGTCCAGCCAACGGGCGAAGCGGTCCCACAATTCCTGGAATGGATTTGTTTGACTGGATTGTGTGGACTCGCGCCACTGGAATTCGGGGCGCGTCAGAATCCTGCGTAGCGGGTCGAGGTGTGACGCGTCGTACACGCCCGAGGGATATTGCGCGTGCGCGTCGAGCAAGGCTTTGAAGAGTTCGCTGAGTTTCTGCGGATCAGCGGATTCTGCGCGCAGGGAGTTGAGCAGGTAACGATTGTCCAGCGCGATGACTTGTCCATCCGCGAGTTGCACGGACTGCGCGGAGTCCCAGCGCGCGGCGAGCGAGTCTAACGCGTCCCGAACAGAAGCCGCCTCGCCCGAGTCCAGACGCGAGAGCAGTTGCTGGCTGTCGTGCACCAGCGTCCAATATTCATCCAGCGAGAGGGGCTTCGAATCCTGCGCGAACGCGGAGGCGGGCGCGATGAATCCAATCCATAAAATGAGTGCAGTGAAAATCAGAACGCGAAGAGGGCGCATGTGATTCTAGATTCCGCCGCTCGCGGCGAGCATGGCGGCAACGAAAGCGAACAACAAACCAAATAACAAGAAATACAAGACGATGATGCCGAGGAAGATGAGCAAAAAATTGAGCAAGTCCTGCCCGCTGACGAAGGGATCGCGCGGCGCAGGCGATGTTTGCGCGAGC
Source organism: Anaerolineaceae bacterium (assembly GCA_009885445.1). Lineage (GTDB taxonomy): Bacteria > Chloroflexota > Anaerolineae > Anaerolineales > Villigracilaceae > Denitrolinea. The sequence continues at coordinate 13,349 of VFKQ01000200.1, forward strand.
GAGACGATGGTTGTGTCGGGGTCGGATTCGCGGGCGGCCATCAGCGCCAGGTCGAGGCCTTCGGAGCGGACGCGCAGGTCAAAGTAGATGACGGTGGCGGCGGTGAAATAGAGCGGCAGATAAAGCAGGCCGCCCAACGAGGAGCCGATGGCTTGCAGGACGGAAATGAGAATCGCCTGTTGTTGTAAATCAAAATTGGAACTGCTGAGGAACGCGGTGCCGAAGACGGTGATCAGCGCGATGGGCCCGGTGATGATGAGTTGGCCGAAGACGTTGAGCACAAAGCCGAAGCCCATCATCCACCAGAAGCGGCTGCGCGCCAGGTCCCAGGCGCGGCGCAGGGAATTGAAGATGCTGTTTTTTTCGAGCATCACCACCGCGGGCAGCAGCGGCAGGACGATCCACAAGCCCGCGACAAAAACGCCAGAGCCTGTGAGCCAGCCGATGCAGGGGACGATGGCCCAGACGAAGGCCATGATCCAAAAGATGATTTGGCCGCCCATTAATTTCAGCCAGCCTCCGCCCAACTTGCGATACGAGTCAAACACGCCGATGGGTTGCCCCGTGTAATCGTCCGCGACGGCATTCGTCACTGCGGCCGCGGCGAGGCCGTAGACGAAAATTCCCTGCAGGATGAGCGATACAAAGGTCCCCAGAATCGAAAGCCAGTAATTTGAAGAGGGCAAGCCCGTTGGCGAGGCGATAAATTCTGTGGAGGCATTCGCCATGAAGTAAGAAGAGGCGCCCTGCAACAGAGACAGCGGAATGAACGGCAGCGCGATGATGCCGATCAACTTGAGGAAGTTGCGGCGATATAAACGAAAGGCCTGGTCGAGCAATTCGGGCAGGCTCATCGGGCGCAGAAATGGGGCGGATATGTTCATTGAGTGGCCCTCCAGGAGGTGATGCGAATGGGGTGCGGTGATTATAACGATGTTTTGAGCGGGGCATAACCTGCCGGACTGAAATTTAGAAATCCGCAAGGCTGCGCGCGGGAGATAACAACCGTCAAAAGTGGGTGTAATCGCCAGTATCAATTACGAATCTCCAGAAATTTATTTCCGCCATTCAAGAGCAGCGCATACGAATCGCCGATCATGCGGACGAAGAGACCCAGGCGGACAGCCTCACATTTGTTTTTAGCGTGTTACGAGGCGAAGTGATCGAAGATTATCCAACCGACAAGCCATCCAAGTTGCTTGATTTATGGAGGTAATTTTCAAGGCAAACCGATACACAGTGTTTGGGCTTTCAATGACAAAACGAAATGGGCTGTGCTGATTACCGTTTATCGCCCTGACCCGAATCGCTGGATCAATTGGCGCGAAAGGAGAAAGTAATGAGACCCTTTGATAAATGCCCTGTCTGCGGCGGGGAATTGGTTGAAAAAGAAGTGGAGAAACTACTTAAAGGTGGTGTGAATACGGCTGTTTTGAAAGTGGCGGCTGAAGTCTGTTTGCAATGCGGCTAGCGACGCGTCGTTTTTCGTCTTTCATAGTTGGAAACAAACTATGAAAGACCTCATCGGCAAATCCCTCGGACGCTATCACGTCCTCGAGCAATTGGGCGTCCCACGGGGATGCTTCGCGAAGGGGGGGCATGGCGACCTGCGCCGATACTCCGCGAGTCAGCAATCTCAATCTGTGATATGTGTTTTTTGAGGTTTCATCAGTGCCCCTGGAGTTGTTCAATCCAGTCTCGATCCAGGCCGTATTGCAGGCAGGTTTCCAGCGCCTTGTGATAACGTTCAAGTTTGGGCTTTATTTCTGTTTTGGTTTGCGGCGCGTTTAGCATTTCAGTGAAGACCCAGTAACTTTGTGGAGTGAGGTATTGCGGGTGATGCAATGCAACCTGGAGGCTCTGGATGGCGGCGAATTGAATTTCAGGTTCGGCAACGAGCACGATCTGCACCAACATATCGGCTGGGATCTCGAACAAATTTACGATGCGCGTTCCATTGCCTGCCTCTGTCACCACGGATGAGATTTGCGGACTTTCCTCGCTAATTGCGACCACGCGCGGAACTGGCTGGGAATCTCCGTTCAGATTGTCGAACATCAACAACATGTTTAATGCGTCATGCACCGATTGAGTCGCTTCTCCGAAAGGCTTCAGTTCCGGGTAATCTGTCAGTACTTGCGCATGTTCCTCAGGCGACTTGGCCTGTATTAGTGAACGAAGTAGTTCAGGCTGGGTGAGTGATGGTTGAATCGCCCGTCGTTTAAGGGTTATCAGGTTCGCGATTGGCGCGCTTTTCTTTTTACGGCGCAAATAAAGGATACGCAACCTTCGACCCAGCACGAGTGCCGTTGCGAAAAATAATATCAGGTTGATCAAAGATTCAGTGTTCATAATATTGAGCCTTTCCTTTGCGTTTATTCTAATGCTTCATATCCTCTTCAGACTTCAACTTCTGCCGTTCGGTGGTGACGACGGGGTTGCGCAACAACGTCTCCACTTTGGGAAGATTTCCAGCGCAACACATTTTTTTTTGCTCATGCAAGAGCTCCATGAGCTATTCTTCTTTCATCCACCTCTTCACTGCTTCGTGCGGATGTTGGTACGCGCCCAGGGCGTTGAGTATTTTTTCGGGGGTTGATTCAATGATCAGCGAGTCGCGGTGTTCTTTGAAGATGAAGCCCTCGGCTACAGAATGGTCAATGGCGGCGAGCAGAGGGTTGTAATAATTGCGCAGGTTGAGCAGGCCGATGGGTTTTTGATGTGCGCCGATCTGCGACCAGGTGATGGTCTCGAATAATTCGTCGAAGGTGCCGTAGCCGCCGGGCATGGCGATGAAGGCGTCGGCGAGGGCATGCATGCGCGCTTTGCGCGTGTGCATGTCTATGGTCACTTCCATGCGCGTGAGACCGCGATGGGCCATGGCGTCGTTGTGCATGGAAGGGATGATCACGCCGATGACTTCGCCACCGGCTTCGAGTGCTCCGTCGGCCAGCGCGCCCATCAGCCCGCTTTTGCCGCCGCCGTAGATGACGCGCAGTCCGCGCTTCGCTAGAGTCAGGCCCATTGAGCGGGCGCCCGCTATAAAGTCGGGGTGGACCGTGTCGGAAGAGCCGCAAAAAACGCAAATAGAATCCATGTCGCCTCCGTAAAGTAATCCAAATTTACCACACGTCGCATGACGTTAGAGTTGCATAAGACGCCAAAACGCGCGCTTGACTCGTTCTGCGCGCGGGATACAATCAGCGCATGGATTACAAAGACTATTACAAAATCATTGGCGTGGAGCGCTCGGCCAGCGCGGACGAGATTCGCAAGGCCTATCGTAAACTGGCGCTCAAATATCATCCCGACCGCAACCCGGGCGACAAGGCCGCCGAGGATCGCTTCAAAGATTTAAACGAAGCCTATCAGGTGCTCAGTGACGAGACGAAGCGCGCGCGTTACAACCAGCTGGGCAGTGAATATTCTTCGTGGCAACGCCGCGGCGGACAAGGTGACTTCGATTGGGGGCAATGGGTTAATCAGCAACAAGGCGGTGGACGCAACGTGAATGTGGATGACATCTTCGGCGGCGCGGGCGGAGGGGCGACGTTCTCTGATTTTTTCAGCTCGCTATTTGGCGGCGGCCCACAACGGACCTCTCGACAGGCTCAAGGCGGCGCCTCGGGCCGGGCACGCCCTGCGACGGGTTATCAGCAGGAAGTGACAATCACGTTGCAAGAGGCGTATGAGGGCGCGACGCGTCAACTGCAAACTGACAAGGCGCGCAAGCAAGTGAAGATTCCCGCCGGGGTGAAAACCGGCTCGAAGGTGCGCGTGGCCGGAGCCGGGCCAGAGGGGAACGATCTGTATTTGATCATCGCCATCAGCGACGACCCGCGCTTCACCCGCGAGGAAGATGACCTGCGCACCAACACAAACATCAGCGTGTTCACTTTAATGCTGGGCGGCGAAGTGGAAGTGGAGACGATGAACGGCAAAGTGAAGTTGAGCATTCCGCCCGGCACACAGGCCGAGCAGGTTTTCCGTTTGGGCGGGCGCGGCATGCCGTCGTTGAATAAAAAAGATGTGAAGGGAAATTTATTTGTACATTTGAAGCCGCAGATTCCGAAGCAGATGACGGTACGTCAGCGCGAGTTGATCGAGGAAGCGTCGAAGCTGAAGTTTTGATACCCATACGATTTTAAACACAAAGGACACCCAGTACACAAAGGGATTCGGGCCAGAGCGCCTTAAACCTTTGTGCCCTTCGTGTCCTTCGTGGTGAAAAAAAAGAAAAGGAAAATCATGAAACGCATCGCTCTTGTAAGTTTAATTTTAATTTTGACTCTGACAGCCTGCTCGCAACCTAACCCGAGCAACACGCCGGTGGCGGCGGGACCCGTTTCAACGTCCGTGCAAGATGCGGGCGGCGCGGCGGAACAGCAGGAGACTCTTGTCGCGTTGTTCGAGCGGGTCAACCCGGGCGTGGTCGCAATAAAGACAGTCGGCGCGCAGGCGGGGTCGTTGGGTTCGGGATTTGTCTTCGATGACGAGGGGCACATCATCACCAACTATCATGTGGTGGAAGGCTCGACGCAACTCGAAGTGGATTTCACCAGCGGCTTCAAAGTGTATGGCACTGTCGTTGGCACCGATTTGGATTCGGACTTGGCCGTGATCAAAGTGGACGCGCCCGCCGAAGAGTTGCATCCGCTGACGCTCGGCGATTCGGACTCGCTGAAAGTGGGTCAGACCGTGATCGCGATTGGCAACCCGTTTGGTTTGAGCAGTACCATGACGACGGGCATCATCTCGGCGTTGGGCCGCACGTTAGACTCATTGCACGCCACGGCCAGCGGCGGCGTGTTCACCGCGGGCGACATCATCCAAACCGACGCGGCCATCAACCCGGGCAACTCGGGCGGACCGTTGTTTAATTTGAGCGGTGAAGTGATCGGCATCAACCGCGCCATCCGCACGGTGAACGAGTCTACGAATGGACAGCCGCTCAACTCGGGCATCGGATTCGCGATCTCGTCAAACATCGTCAAGCGCGTTGTGCCTGTGCTGATTAAAAACGGACGTTACGATTATCCATTTTTGGGCGTGTCTTCGATGGACGAGTTAACCCTGCCCGTGATTGACGCGTTGGGCCTGAAATCTTTCACCGGCGCGTACGTGACCGGCCTCGTCCCCGGCGGCCCGGCGGACAAGGCCGGACTGAAAGCGGGCGACACGCCCACCAGCATCGAGGGCCTGTTCGCCGGCGGTGACTTGATCATCGCGATAGATGGCCGCCCCGTGAAAACCTTCGATAACCTGCTACGCTATCTGCTCAATCACAAGTCACCGGGAGATACGGTGGTGCTCACCGTTCTGCGCGGCGAAGAGACGTTGGATATCACGGTCACGCTGGATAAGAGGCCGAGGTAGGTTTTGAATCAGCGCGGGCCGCGTCCATTGGGTTTTTTGTAGGGATTGTCTCGCCTGTTGGTCCGCCTGAACATAGCAAACTGACTCTTGATAATCTGTTCTTATGGCTTATAATCACATTTGTAGAAAATACGTGCTAATTATCATTTCAAGAATAAACCAATGAATTTCAAAATTGATGAGACTCCTACCAAACTACGCGGTGGTTACTACACTGACCCCGACATCGCCGCATTTCTCCTGAAATGGGTTCTAAACATTCATCCCAAATCCATTTTAGAGCCAAGTTGCGGTGATGGTGTATTTTTGCGCGGGTTGTCAAAATTAAGCACAAATGGATTGAAGTCAATACAGGCATTTGAGATTGAACCTACTGAAGCGGGAAAAGCAAAAGAATCTGCGAATGGTTTCAAAAAAGTTGATGTTGAAATTACAACGCGTGATTTTCTTGGTTGGTCACTTGCGAAATTATTAAACCCACCACAATTTGATGCTGTAGTTGGAAATCCGCCTTTCATTCGTTATCAATACTTGGATAGTGATTTGCAAGGCATTTCAGAGCAGATTTTCAAAGTCTTTCATCTGCCGTTTACAAAGCATACAAACGCCTGGGTTCC
>VFKQ01000239.1 GCA_009885445.1 Anaerolineaceae bacterium
CCAAGCTAACGGTCCGCGATGAGGCGTGGCGGCGGGAGCGCGAGATGCGCGGGCAGTCGCCGAATCCCATTAAAGTGGGCATCCTCACCCGCGCAGATATCCCGCCTGAGTCCAAGTTCCTGACGTTTGGCGCGGCGCGTGTCGTAATATTTTCAACACATCAAACATCTAATGCCCAAGTCGAAATTTTGCGGGCGGGCGGCGCGGAAATTTTTTTGCACGACGGCCCGCGCGTAGATTTGACCCAGGCTCTGCACACGCTCAGCGAACTCGGTGTAAAACGTTTGATGGTGGAGGGCGGCGGCACGTTGAATTTTGAATTGTTGCGTCTCGGCCTGGTGGATGAAGTGATGATGTATATTGCGCCGCTGATTCTTGGGGGCGCAAGCGCGCCCACGCCTGCCGACGGTTTGGGCCTGATGCGCGACGAAGCCATCTTGTTAAAGTTAATCAGTATGGAGCAATTGAATGAAGGCGGGGTGCTGATAAAATATGAAGTGGAGAAACGAATATGAACGCAAGTATGCACGAGCAACTCGCAGAATTATTGCGCGCAGACCCCGACCACGAATGCGAAGGCGTGGGCAAAGATAAGGTCTGCGTAAAAATTGTGGCCATGGCCGAACTGCCCACGCGCTTCGGTGATTTTCATATCGTGGCTTTTGAAAACAACAAAGATGGCAAGGAGCATATCGCCATCACCAGGGGCGATGTGATCGGCGCGACCGATGTGCCGGTGCGTTTGCATTCAGAATGTCTCACCGGCGATGTGATGGGTTCACTGCGTTGCGATTGCCGCGACCAGCTCGAAGCCGCGTTAAAAATGATCGGCGGCCTGGAGCGCGGCATGGTGCTCTACCTGCGTCAGGAAGGCCGCGGCATCGGCCTGCTTAACAAAATCCGCGCCTATAGTTTGCAAGACCAGGGCCTCGACACCGTGCAGGCCAATCATGCGCTCGGCTTCCGTGACGATGAACGCGATTACGCCGTGGCCGCGCACATGTTGATGTCGCTTAAAATTAAATCGGTAAAGTTGATCACCAACAATCCCAAAAAGATTCAGCAACTTGTTGATTACGGCATCACCGTCAGCGACCGCATCGAACACATCATGCCGTCCAACGAACACAATCGTTTTTATCTCGAAACCAAAGCCGCCAAATCGGGCCACCTGCTAGACTTCAACGGCCGCGAAAGATTCGTCGAACAAGACGACCTGCCCATCATTGAAGACCGCCGCATGAATGGAAATTTATGAACGCGCGCACCATCGTCATTACCGGCGCAACCGGTGTGCTCGGCAACCATGTTGCAAAAACTTTTGCGGCGCAGGGTCACTCACTGGCCTTGCTCGATAACAACACTGAAAAGCTGGACTCACTCGTCCGTGATTTAAACCTGCCCAAAGAAAGACTCTACGCCCAAACCGTGGACCTGCTCGACGCCGCTTCGGTTCACGCCTCGGCCGAGGCGGTCACGGCCCACTTCGGCGCGGTTCACGCCCTGATTCATCTCGTCGGCGGCTGGACGGGTGGCCGCACCATCCAAGATTCCAGCGTAGACGAGTTGACCTCCATGCTCAACCAACACGCGTGGACAACCTTCCACCTCTTCCAAGCCTATGTGCCGCACTTAATCGCCGCTGGCTGGGGCCGTGTCATCACCCTCTCGCTCCCGCTGACGGTGCATCCCGCGCCCAAACTCGGCGCACACTCCGCTGGCAAAGCCGCGCAAGAGTCGCTGGTGATGACCCTCGCCGAGGAGACCCGCGAACAAGGCATCACCGCGAATGTGATTCATGTCAACTCCATTGATACCAAAGGCACCGGCAAAGGCACGAGTCCCGCGGAGATCATGTCTGCTATTTTGTATTTGTGTTCAGAGGAAGCGGGTCAGGTGACGGGGGCGCGGTTGCCGGTGTATAAGTGAAATAGTTGCTTTGAATCAAACAGGCGGATGAGAAATCATCCGCCTGTTTTTTAATGACTTTGCTCGGCTTGAAAGCATCCCCTCATACAACATAAAACCCCGTTACACATCAGGGACGATGTGCACACATTTTTTTGCGAAAGCGGATCGCGCTCACTTTCCGCGGCGGCTGACAGGAGCCATCGTCTTTTTTCCTTCTGCCTTGCGTGTGATATTTCTGCGGGCGCTCACGGTCAGCCCGCCGAGGAGTCGAACGACGAACCAGTAGAGGCCGCGCGGGCTGAAGTCGTACTCCGCCAGCATGCGCAGGAAGAACGCGTCGGCGTCGCGGCGGGTCAATTTCGCCTCGGCGGGAATCTCGGGCAGGAACTGGTACAGCGCATCGTGAATCAGGGAGGCGTAATAGGTCTTGGGCCTGCCCGTATCTTTATGCACCACGCCGTCGGGTGTGCCGAGGAGAAAGTCGAAGAAACAGAATTTTGGCGTACAACCGTCCCAGGAGTAATCTTTTTTGACCGTGATTTTTCCGTCTTTCGAGATGGTCAGACGTTTCGTTCCCCCTTCATCGAAGAACTCCATCGCGTAGGGCACAGGATGACCTGAATCCCAAGGATAGTCTGCGGTTTCGAGTTTAAAGACCCACTTGACGCCATTTTTACAAGTATGCATGATGCCTCACTTTTTGTGGAAGACATTGCCGATGGTGTTTGTATTTTACCCCTATTCGACTTGTTGATTGGATAGTGAGTTTTAAGCTTGAAACTTCACGGCACCTGATAGATGACCGTATTCCCCGCTTGAAAAATAATTTGCAAATTATTTTGAAATTTTTCTTCGCTGACTCTATACGTCGTGCGCTCGAGGGTGCCGATGACGATGTAGCGGATGTGATAGCGTTCAAGAATAATGCGCG
>VFKQ01000203.1 GCA_009885445.1 Anaerolineaceae bacterium
GCGCTTGACCAAAATCTCCGAGAGGATATCGCGGTAATCGGTGGTGACGGCTAAATCGCCCGGCCCCACGAGTTGACCTGTGCCCAGCCCGGGCCACGCGCCGTGGACTTTGCCGCCATCTACGTTTGCGCCCATGACCATCATCATGCTTCCGTGTCCGTGGTCGGTGCCGAAACTGCCGTTCTCGGAGGCGCGCCGTCCAAACTCGGACATGGTGACGACGGTGATGTTCTGCATTCTGTCACGCAAATCCGCGTGGAAGGCGGCGAGACCGTCAGCGAGGGCGCGCATTTGATTCGCCATCTGTCCTTCGGCGCCGCCTTGCGCGAAGTGCGTGTCCCAGCCGCCGAGGTCAATGGCGGCCACTTCGAGTCCCACGTCCGCTTTGATGAGCATGGCCACTTGTTGCAGGGCGAGTCCAAATTCGGAGGGTGGGAAATTAGAATTGGTTGCTATCGTGGGGTCGAGTTTTTGTAAAATATCCATGATAGACAGAGTCTCTTGTCCCAACATCGAAAAAGAATCGTCGCCAGAGTAAAGCGTGTCGAGGGCGGCGCGCATTTGTGCGGCGGCGCGTTCGTCGCCTTTCAAATGAAAGTCGGCAATCGAACGAAGCGCGGAAACGGGCACGCTTCCGCTCAAACTGCGCTGGGGCATTTCGCCCAACCCGACCGCTCGTAACGGGGAGCGGTTGCCCGTATCCAGCGTGGCCAGGTGGCGTCCGATCCAGCCCGAGGCGGGGCCTTTCGCGTCGTCGACTCCGCGCTCCATTAATTCCATGGCTTTGAAATGACTGCGCGATTCATCCGGCGCTCCGCAGGCGTGGATGATGGCCAGTTGTTTTTCGTCCCAGGCGTTGAGCAGACTGCCCATGGCGGGATGAAAACCAAAAAAGCCGTCGAGGTCGCGGGCGCGCAATTCGCTTTTCGATTTGTTATCGTCGGGGCGCGGAATGCCGAGGCTGGGACGCAACGCATAATAAGAATCTTCGCCGTGCGGGACGACGATGTTGAGCGTGTCGGCGGCGCCGCGCAGAAAAATAACAACGAGTGTGTCGCCGCGCGGCGCGGAATTTTTCGGCGCGAAGGCGAGGCGCGGCATCCATGTGGCGCGCAGGGAATAGTTATTGAGCATGGGGAGAGTTTGGAGGGTCATAATTTTTTATCCTGAGTTAGTGCGGCGGGACGAATTCGGGATTGGGATTTCGCCCTCATCCCCGGCCCTTCTCCCGCTGGGAGAAGGGAGTCATCGCCATTGAAACGCGGGCGATGACAATATGCCCGCGCTGAAAACTGGCAACACATCTTCGTCCGTTGCGCCTTCGTTGCGCAGGCTTTGAATCAATTCGTCGCGGGCGGATTCTTCTAGGCGCGTGCCGAGCAGGAGGGCGGAGATGTTGTCTACGGATTCTGTCAGCGAGGTTGCGCCCATCGCGGCGGCGAGTTTGATGAGGTCAACTTTTGTGCCTTTCATTTCATTGGTGACGAGCGCGTATGCAAATTGCCAGCGCGGCATTAAGTTTCCCTGCCAGGGTTCGGCGCGGTCGGGGTAGCCATCGGGGGTGGGCCAGTTGAAATAAGTTTGGCCCATTTGTAAAAGATAATCTTGCACAGGTCTTTCGCCGTCGGTTTCGGCGTTGAGCAGGCGTAAAGATGAAGCAACAAAATTCACAGGGCGTTTATATTTTTGTCCGGCGAGGGAGAGGCCGTCGAGCAGGATGACTCTCAACACGGCGCGCAGATCGCCGTGGGTTTGCTCGAAGGTCTGAGTCGCTTTTTGAATCAGCTCACCCGCTACCTCGTCGGATAAGAAGCGGCGGGCCAGCTTGGCGCAGATAAAATGTGCGGCGGCGGGATGTTCGACGAGGCGCTGAATCACCGTCTCGGCATCCGCTTGCCCAGCATTTTTAATTTCGAGTCCTAAAATATTTTTGATTCCAGTATCGTGAGTCTTCGCGTCAAATTTAAATTCGCCGCGCCAGAAATTATTTTTCACCGACCAGCCAGTGAGACAGCGCGCGAGTTCCATCACGTCGTTTTGGGTGTAACCCGCATCGACGCCGAGCGTGTGCAGTTCCATTAATTCGCGCGCATAATTTTCATTGGGCGCGCCGGCGGTGTTGGCCTGATTGTCGAGATAGACGAGCATGGCCGGCGAATGCGCCGAGGCCCAAACGAGATCGCGGAACGAGCCGAGCGCGTGCGCGCGAATCACATCGCGGTCGTCGACAGTTTTGAGCACGAAGCAATCGCCCTTCTCGGTAAAAATGTTAAAGTGGTCGTTCCAAAATTCGACGAGCACTTCATGCAGTTGACGACGACTGTACACCTGACGAATCAACGTGGCCGTGCGCAATTCGCGCGGAACTTTTTGGCGATTGTAGTTATCGAAAAGCCCGTCGCTGTAATCAAATAAATCTGACGCGGACATTTTCAACGAGGCGATATTACGCAAACGAATCGAGACGGCGTTATCTGAGATGGACTCGGGCGCGAGTTGCTCCTCGATCCAATTGGCGAGCCCGATTTCGCCGAGGCGGGTTCGCTCTTCGGGACGTGGCCCAAACGTGAGGCGACTCAGCGCAACAAAATCCGCGGCGCTGAGGGCGGGCCAGGCGACATTTTCGAGAGGCGCGAGCGCGCGCGTGATTCTTTGCGACGCGGGCGCGCAGGAGGCAATGGCCGTGGATGCGGCGATGAGGCTGGAAAGTTTGAGGAAGTCGCGTCTTGAAAGAGTCATAGTAATCAGTTTTCAGTGATCAGTGGTGGTCGAGTAGCCGCGCTCTTGGTTGTCGAGTTTATCGAGACATTGCGGCGTACACTTGCCACGAGCGCAAGTGCCGTGGTCGAGACCACAGAAATTGGAATCTTCTAGCTGATGTTGGTCTCGATACGGCGGCGGCAGTCTGGTTATGTGAAACGCTTATTCAGACCGCCGCCTACTCGACCAACGAAAATTAGGCCTGCACTGAAGCGGACTCGGTTTGGATGGCGGCTGAAGTTGCGCGCGGCATCCAGTGGAGCAGGGCAAACGCGGCGGCGCCGAGGGTGGTGATGGTGGCGAGGGGGAAGAAGATGAACCAGCCGAGGATGGGAAAAAATGAAGCGAGTTCGATGATGACGGCTCCGCGCACATGCGCGCCGAGCGGACTGAAACTGCCGAGGCGGTTGAGTCTTTCGGCAAAGCGCGCGGCGAGTCCTGCCGCGCCGAGGCTGGAGAAGGTGAGCATGAGCGCGATGAGCACCCAGCCCATAAATTTGAGCAGGCCGGAGGGCAGGGCTAGAAAAATCAGAATGGGAATCAGGAAGGCCGCGAACGCGACGAGTCCCATCCAGAAAGACTTGCCGGGCGTGCGCTCGAGGCGCAGACGGGCGCGGTCCACGGCGGCGGGGAACAACAGCCACCATGCCGTGAGCAGGGCGGGGTAGGCGACGCCGATGATGAGGATAATGAAGAAGATGGCGGATATGTCGGCCATGGGAGACTCCTTTGGTTGGGTAGTTGGATGGTTGGGTAGTTTGATAGTTAATACAGGGCAAGGAGGAAAATGTTGCAGGGCCTGGAAGGTGCAATAGGCAGGCAAAGAAATGTCAACAAATGCAACAGAGTAGGTGTAAAGCGGGGGGAATTAACCCGCCAACGAAGTGACAGTCACATGCTCAGGGGTGGGAATTAGCAAGCCGAATCAAAAGCCCTCGAAGTTTTTCGCTTCGAGGGCTTTTCAAAATAAATTTTTCTTTACCAAAACACGAATCCCAGCCAGGCCGAGGGTTGCCGTTCACAAGCTTGGATAAATTCCGAGGCGCCTACGCAACCTTCTTCCTCAAGATCTTATCCCAATCCAGCATGGCGGTGATATGTTCCACTGGAACCTGCCCCTCGGGGACATAACCGACGAAGGAACGGTTGTATTGATCCTCAGGGCCATCGGTGAGGAACCAATCCAGTGGCTGGCGAAACATGCCGATGCAGGAGGTGGCCTGGTCGCCATCCGGCAGGGCCGTTTCGAAAGTGATCAGCATAGGGCCATCCGCAGTTTCGGCGACTTCGACCGCGGTCGCTTCGTGAATCCAGCGCAACCACTGTTGCTGGACACTGCTCACCCCCGCCGCATCAACCACGGTCCGCGAGCGGGTTGTTGTTTCCCCAGCCTTGTACTCCCACGTGGAGGGTCCGCTCTCAGCGTTGGGCTTGCCGGCTTTGCCCGCGCCCTGCTTGCCGCCTCCCTTATTACCGCGAGCAGACTTGCCGCCATATTCCGCCGGAAGCAAGCCAACATCATCTTTGGTTGCTACAGGTTTGGCCACCTGCCAGGGACTCGGTTCATTGTTGACAAAGCGCAACCAAAGAATGCTTGCGCCGGTTGTGTAGGCGTCCGCCGAGGTGGGATATCGATAATAGGCAGGCGGCGTGCCTTGAAGTTTGTTCTCTGTTTCATTCTTAAGATACCAATCTGGTTTGGGAGTCAGACCGCCGGGAGGCAGGTGTCCGCGCAAATGCTGAATGTGCTCGGCCGTCTCGTTGCAAACCGCGCGGGTCACAATTAACTCATGGGTACGTCCATGCTCCTCGCGCCAGGCGGAGGCATCGAAGTTGATCCACGCGTCCATGATGGTGCGTAGTTCGTTATGCTCGGGCTTGAGGCGTTCCTCCTCCTCCTCGGGCGCGAGTTTCTCCCAGGCCGCGTCCGCCACCTCGGTCACGCGCAGGGGCGTGAGTTTGATGACTTGCTTCCAGGCCCAGGCAGGGAGCTCCTGCTTTTTGGTGAGCAAAATGTCGAGCACTGCCTGCGTGGTCATACAGCGCACCTCGTATGCGTCCTGCTCCTTGAGCAAGCGAGTTAAACCGTCTCGTTTGGTCTTGATGCCGTTGGCCTTAACGTTTGGCAGGTACCAGCCGATCTTGTCTTTCCATTCTTTTTCTGTTGCAGTCGCCAGTTTGGGTTTGGTGCCGCCTGTGCCTTCATAAGCCGCGATGGTTTCCTGGCAGTGTTTTTCCACTGTTGCATCGTCCATGTTCACCACTTCAGCCTCAATCTTCGGCGCGCGCAGACGAGCCAACAGGTCTTTGGGGTCGGCCCACGAACTGTGCGCGCTGGCGTAACGCATGCCTGAAAAATGGACAACCATATATTGGAGCCAGAGCGGATAGCGATGCACCTCCTGCTTGAACTTTTGGTAAATCACCTCGAGCAGTTCGTATTGGTTCTTCTTCTCCAGCCCGGCATTGTATTCAGCGATCTTCCCCATGGCGAGATCGCGCACCGTAACGGGCTGGTCAGATTGGTACGACTTCATGAACTCATCTTCGGGTGTCTTGAAGTTCGGGTCGCTTTTGGTGAGTTTGTACCAACTCAGTTTACGCGCTTCGATGTTGTCGTAGGTGGTGAGGAAGGCGCGCAGTTGCTCCAATTCGTGTGCGGCCATCGGCAGGATGACTTCTTCCTTGAGTTTCAATTCCGCCGTCTCCGGCGCGTACTTGGCATGGTTGGGATCCATCGACTCGAGCCTGCGCTTGCGCGACTTGATCCAGTCACGATGTAGGTTGCGATGGTTGACCCACGAGGCGAGCATCGCCTCCACGAAACTGCGCTCGCCGCGAATGTCCTTCGGCCAACTGTCCACGAACATGGCGTGCAGGTTATTAATCTCGGTCAGTTCGGCCTCGTCGGGTGGATTAAATTTTTTGGCGTACTCGCCACGCACATCCGCCGTCAGGAAATAAGCGCGCAGGGTTTGATATTCCTTGTATGCCGCCTGCGCCGCCGCGGCTTGCGCGTCCTCGTACGCTTTAACTTCCGCGCCGAGATTGGCCATGTCTTTATCCTTATATTGTTTCCAGATATCCACTTCGGCGTAGAAGCCGAGGAAGTCGCGCAGTTTCACTTCGCGCATGGGATAGGCCGTTTTTACGAGAACTTCGTTTTGCCATTGGAAATAAAGAGGTTCGGACATCGGGGCTCCTTGGGGAAGGTCGGTTGAAAATTTGATGGCGCTATGCAAACACTCAACAACGCATCTTACGCAAACCCACTGGAACACGTTCTCTAACGTGCGGTTTGCAAAAGCCTCCTGAAAAAAATCCAGGAGGCCCGTGTTGGTGAAGTCTGCGCTTCTATTTTTTTTGGCCTGCGGCGAGGCGCACAGCAACTTTCTGAACGAGGGTGGTTAACCCGCTGGCAGGATTAATCAGGGTGTTGATGGCGATTTCAGCCACATCTGGTAACAGGCCCGTGACGCTTGTGATAATCTCCTCCACGCCAGATTCCTCATCTGTATCGGTCTTGCCTTCGAGAGTTTTTAAGTTTTCAAGCAGTTTGGTCTTTTCAGCCGAATCGGGCAATTGATTGATCATTTGATACAGGCCCGCCAGTGTTTGGGCCGCGGCCTGTGTTGCGGGTTGCGCATCCGCAGGGACCAGCGCGACTGCCGCAGGCCCGACCGGCGCAGGTGCGGCATCTGAAGCTGGTGCAATAGCAACAGCAACAGCCACTTGCACTTGGGCGTCAGGCGCGGGTGCGGTGCCTGACGCAGGTGCGGCCTCTGAGGCGGGTGCAACAGCGACAGCAACTTGCACTTGTGCGTCAAGCGCAGGTGCGGCCTCAGTCACAAGGGCCGGCGCCGCCGCGGCTTGCGCGGCGCGTTTTTCGAGAATTGCTTCGCGAGTCAATCCGGGTTCCAGAAACTCGCCGCAAAACCGGCATTTTTTAGCAGTAGCTTTGATCGTCTCCCCGCAAAACGGGCATGGTATGTCAGTGGTCATATGATTCCTCCGAGAACAATTTTCATGGAATATTATGAAACATTATAGCGTTAGCAACAAATTTCCCGCCTGCCAAAAACGCAAAGCCATGAGCCGACGCTAGTCCAAATCTGTTAAACAAGTTTTGAGGTGGCGCTGATGACCGATCAGCCGCGCACGGCAACTATCGTGGCCACTGAGCCTGCACCCTTATTGCGGCTGGGTGCGCACGAGTTCGATGCCTTGGTCAGCCAATTGCATGACGTGAGATTTTCTGTCGATAAAGTGCGACGCACTTTACCAAAACACGAATCCCAGCCAGCTGGAGAGCCAGGTAAATAGCGCGGGGTAAATTTCGAGACCAATCAGGCCGCAGATGATTCCCAGCACTGCGCCGGCGACGATATCGGAAACGTAATGGACGCCCATGGCGACTCTGGCCAGCGCAACCAGTGGCGCCCAAACCCACAGGACAGCGGGTAGCGCCCCCGAGCCGAGTCCACTAGCGAGGACGGCGATCAAAAACGCGCGCGCCGCGTGGCCGGACGGGAACGAGTGCGGGTCGGTGCTCCGATAAATTTCGCCCCACTCCCCTGCGGGACGTTGACGCTTCACCGAAAATTTTACGACCAGCACCAGCGCGGCGAGGGACGAGATGCCCACGAATTGGACAACGGCCCATTGCTTTGCTGACGTGCCTCCTGAAAACCAAATGGAAAGCAGGGCGATGGCCCAGAACCACGAATCCCCTGAGTGGGCGAAAAGAATCGACAGGGTGCGCAGAGGCCCGGGTCGCTCGGCCCGGCGCAGGCGCGATGAGATGCGCGCGTCGAGGGCAAGCAGGTCGCGGAGGCTCATCTCTTGTTGCGGACGGGAGTCTTCTTGGGCGCGGGCGTGCTGTCCGCTTTCTTCGTCGCGGCGCGTTTAGTCAAAATTTTCTTGGGTGCCGGTTTCTTTGCGACTGCTTTTTTATTCTTCAAGCCCGCAGATTTTTTCGCGCTGACGACGCGCGGCTTTTTGCCGAGGTCGGCGCGCAAGAGTTCGAGTTGATGGGGTTTGTCCACGTCCATGCACGGCTCGGCGTGGTCCCAGGTGAAAACGCGACTGCGGATGCCGGTGCGCTCTTCGAACATGCGCGCCAGTTCTTCGCTGGTGGCGGAGCGGGTGAGCACCTTCCAAGCGAGGCTGAAGCCGACGACGGTGGCCTGTTTGAGCGGACTCTTGCGATTGCCAATCAGGCTTTCCCACAAGTCGAGGTGATCGGTGGTCATGCTGTAGTGAATGACATTGATGTCTGAGCCGCAGAAGTCACCGTCTTTGAGGTGGGTGTAGGTGCGGTTCGAGCCGGGGAAGCGCTTCTCCATCACGTCGCGCGGACAGACGCCGTAGTACATGTCGTCTTGGGTGGTCATGCAGGTTTTCACGACCCAGTCCACCATACTGCCTTTGAGCGCGGGGATGTCGGAGGAGACAATGAGCATGTATTCGTTCTTCTTATTAATCTCGCGCGCCTTGGCCACGCCGGCGACGATGTTGGCCAACATGCGGCCTTGATTCGAGATGAAGTGAATCGGCTTCTTGCTGACGATGCCGGTCTTGGCCGAGAGCCCGATCATAATAATATTATCCACCTGCGACGATTCGTTGAGCGCGTCTACCACCCATTGCACCATGGGTTTGCCGCCCAC
>VFKQ01000237.1 GCA_009885445.1 Anaerolineaceae bacterium
GATTTTTGCCAAAAAGGAAACGGGCGGACGCGTGGAACTTTTGCTCTTGCGCCGCCGCGATGCGCTGACGTGGGAGGCGCTGGTTGGGGGCAAGGGACTGCGCCTCGGAGGCCGAGTCCGCATTGAGGGCGGGCCTGAGGCGGAAATTGTCGAGATGCTGACAGGCTCGGAGCGCTTAATCCGCTTTGACGAAGCGATTGAGTCGTATTTTTCAAAAGTCGGCAATGTGCCTTTGCCGCCGTACATCCACGAAAAATTAGCGGACCCGGAAAGATATCAAACTGTGTATGCGCGCGAACCCGGCTCCGCCGCCGCGCCCACTGCGGGACTGCACTTCACGCCGCGCTTGTTGGAAGAATTAAAAACAAAGGGCGTACACATTGCTTATGTGACTTTGCATGTGGGCCTGGATACGTTTGCCCCCGTGAATGAAGATGACCCTGCCGAGCACGTGATTCACAGCGAGTGGTGCGAACTGCCGCAGGAGACTGCGGACGCGATTAACCGCGCGCGCGAATCTGGCGGACGTGTGATCGCTGTGGGCACGACGTCGGTGCGCACCTTGGAAAGCGCGGCACTGAATACTGATCACCGATCACTGATTACTGTATTCAGCGGCTCAACCAACCTCTTCATCCTCCCTGGCTATGAATTTAAAGTTGTGGATGCGCTGATCACAAATTTTCACCTGCCCAAGTCCACGCTGTTGATGTTGGTCAGCGCGTTTGCTGGGCGCGAGAAAATTTTAGCGGCGTATGAAACTGCTATTTCTTCGGGCTACCGCTTTTACTCGTTTGGCGACGCGATGTTGATTTTGTAGCGGCACTCTTTTTTGTTACGGGGCTTGCACTGCCCCTCCAGGTGAAGAGGTCGTATTCGTCATTGAGCAATTTGCGGCCCATCTCTTCGCCGTATTTCAAGAGCACATCGTCTTTTGTGGGATCGTCAATGGCGAAGGGTTCGGTCAACTCAACTTGCACGCGGCGAAAATCCAGGTCGGGGTACATGTCGCGCACGAGCAATGCCTGCTGGTCAGATGCATCTTGCGCGTGAGTCTCGATGACGGCGGGGAGCCACTTCAGTACGCCGTAGCGACTCGGCTCGCCAACTTTCACATGATTGCGCGCGCGGCCTGTGCCGAGGCTGATTAGCGTGGTATCTTTTGCTTTCCAACCAAGGTGCTTGGTGAATTCATACGCGGCGATGAAACAGGGATTGTTGTACGAGCCGATGCCGCCATCGGAGTAACGTCCGTCAATGACCGGCAAGTAAGTGGGTGCGGCGGCAGAGGCCAGCACCGCGTTGAGCACCGTCCAGTGCTGGTTTTGCGGCTTCCACGATTTGAGAAAGCGTGTTTCGTTCGAGACCATGTCAAAGGTGGTGACAACCAACGCGGTGGACGGTTTTGTTTTCCACAGATCACCCAACGTTTTGCCTTTGAGCATTGGGCTGAAATAGTCCACCAGCGGCTGATGCGAATAGCGATAACCACGCAGGAGCCACAGCCAATAGCCAAATGATTTTTTGAAGAGCGTGTTGCCCAACTGCATGTACATGGTCAGCAAGTCTGCGGCAGGGATGCCGCTGGCCAGCCCGGCGGCAATGATCGAGCCGGTGGAGGTGCCCGAGGCGAGGCGCATATATTTAAATATTGGTGCGCCTAACTCGGCTTCCAGCATAGTCAGCGCTTTGGCGGGGATGATGCCGCGGATTCCGCCGCCGTCTATCGTGATGGCCAGGTTTTTGCGAAATGGTTTCATATCTGATCACCTTTTGCAGTGAGTGGGGTGGGGTGCATGGCTGGCGCCAGATCTTGTGTGGCGTTACGCATTGGGTCAAGTTCGTCGCTCAGCAATTTTTTGCCCATCTCTTCGCCGTAGTTTAACAGGTCATGTATCTTGGATGCGTCATCCACTTCGATGGGTTCTTTCAAGTCCACTTGAATGCGGCGGAAGTCGAGGGCGGGGAACATCGCGCTGACCAGGCCCACTTGCTGATCCGCAGAATCGTGTGCGCGGGATTCGATTATGCGCGGCAACCAGTGTAGGGGGGTGTAACGATCTGGCTCACCGATTTTCACACTCGGTGGCAGGCGGCCCGTGCCGAGGCTGATCAGTGTAGTTTCGTTTTCGTCCCAGCGCAGGTACTTCACGATTTCGTAGGCCGCAATAAAACAGGGATTGTTGTACGCGCCCACGCCGCCGTCAGTGTAACGTCCGTCAATGACGGGGAAGTAAGTTGGCGCGGCAGAGGAGGCCAGCACAGCTTTCAGCACAGACCAATCACGGTATTGCGGCTTCCACGATTTGATAAAACGAGTCTGATTCGAAACGAGATCATAAGTGGTTAACACCAGCGCGCTCGAAGGCGGCGAGTCCCACAATTGGCCGAGGGTTTTATTTTCGAGCATCTCGCCGAACATTTTTATTAAAGGTTTGCGCGAATAACGATAACCCCGTAATAGCCACGTCCAGGCGAAGAATGATTTCTTGAAAAGCTTGTCGCCCAAATCAACATACATGTCCAGCAGGGCGCGCGCGCCGATGTCGCTGGCGATTCCTGCGGCGAGGATCGACCCGGTCGAAGTCCCGGCGGTGAGGCGAAAGGTTTCGTAGGCAGGCTGGCCCAGCGCGTCCTCCAGCATGGTCAACGCTTTGGCCACCATGATTCCACGAATCCCGCCGCCATCGATGGCCAGCGCAACATTTTTACGAAATGGTTTCATTGTAAAACTCCTGATGCAAAGCGAATGAGTGTGTGCAGTAAAATTGGCAGATGACTTTAACCGAACTGAATTCCGAGATTATAACCTGTCGCAAATGTGAAAGGCTGGTGGCTTGGCGTGAAGAAGTTGCGCGCACAAAACGCAAGGCCTATCAGGCTGAGGAATATTGGGGCAAGCCCGTGCCCGGCTTTGGCGATGAACATGCGCGCGTCCTTGTTGTGGGACTCGCCCCTGGCGCGCACGGCTCGAACCGCACTGGCCGACAATTTACCGGCGACGCCTCGGGCGGATTCCTCTTCCCGGCTTTGTTCCGCGCTGGATTTGCCAGCCAGCCCAACGCCTCGGGTCGCGCGGACGGGCTGGTCCTGTCCGATATGTATATCAGCGCTTCAGCGCGGTGCGCCCCACCCGACAACAAGCCCTCGCCCGCCGAGCTGGATAACTGTCAGCACTTTCTCGAGCGCGAGTTGCAGATTCTTAATCCGCAAGTGATCGTAGCCCTCGGGCGCATCGCCTTCGAGCGGATTCTGAAAATTTACTCGATTCGCAATTCGGCTTTCAAGTTTGCGCACGGAGCACTTCACCCAGTGACTGACTCACAGAACACTGCACACTGGTTACTGGCCTGCTATCATCCCAGCCAGCAAAACACGCTGACCGGCAAATTGACAGTCGAAATGTTTGACGATATCTGGAAGAAGACAAGGACTCTACTCAAATGAAATGGTTAAAACGAATTGGCTTGGGATTAATTTTAATTTTGCTGGTGGTCGTGCTCGGCTTCGTGGCCTGGGCCGAGACTCCGCTGGGGCCGGCGCCTGAAGCGTTGGCGGCACTCGAGTCTGATGCGCGCGTGACGGTGGCGCAGGACGACTTCATCACCTTTCAACCGGCAGGGCAAGATGCGCCCACCATCGGCGTCATCTTCTACCCGGGCGGCCGCGTAGACGCGCGCTCGTATGCAGTGCTATGTCGC
>VFKQ01000393.1 GCA_009885445.1 Anaerolineaceae bacterium
CATAGGCTCAAGCCGCCGTCCTCGGCGGCGTTTTGCGAGTAAATCTTGCGCCGAGGACGGCGCAAGGAGCAAGCTCTATTTTTACTCGTATTTGTACGGTAGAGAATCTCGAAACAACGATCATCAGTTATCTGGCCTCGCGTCCCAGCCGCGACATTATTACAGCTGCCCACCAGCAATCCACGCAGGAATGGCGGGATACCCGCCGCGATAAATTTGAGGTGTTCATTTCCCAGATCGTCATTCAAGAAGCGGGTGAAGGCGATGATGATGCAGTCACCCGACGGCTGGATGTAATTGAGGATATCGCCGAAATTGAAGTCCTCCCTGAAGCGGTGGTATTGGCGCGATCCCTCATCGCTGACGGACTTGTTCCTGAAAGGGCTTCAGCAGATGCGCTACACATTGCCATTGCAACCGTGCAAGGCATGGATTATTTACTGACCTGGAACCTCAAACATATTGCCAATGCAACCATCCGAAATGCAATTGCAGATGCCTGCCGCCAACGCGGATACGAACCGCCTATTATTTGCGCTCCTGAAGAGTTGATGGAGGTCTAACATGTGGAAGGATGAAATTGTCGAAGAAGTTCGCAAGCGCCGCGAGGCTTACGCCGCGAGGTTCAACTTTGACTTGCAAGCAATGTACGAGGACTTGAAAAAAGCGGAGCGCATAAGCAAACATGAAAAGGTTTCGTTCAAACCGAAGAAGCCAATCAAGATCGAAGTTAATTCAAAGTCAAGCGTAGGTTAGTTTCGCTGATAAAGGCTGAATTAAAGGCGGACAGAAACGTTCGCCTTTTTGTTTCCGCACCGTTCACGGTATAATTCAGTCACTGAATTTTGAATTTTCGCAAGGAGATTAAATGCCAACTGCCATCATCACAGGGATTACGGGCCAGGATGGTTCCTACCTGGCTGAACTCCTGCTCTCCAAAGGTTACAAAGTGGTGGGCGTGGCGCGCCGCGCCAGTACCCAAAACTACGAAAGAATCAACCACCTGCTCGACAACATCACCGTCATTCAAGGGGACCTGCACGATCAGGGATCGCTCCTCGCGCTGATGGAAGAGCACAAGCCCGACGAGGTCTACAACCTCGCCGCGCAATCTTTCGTGCCCACCTCGTGGAATCAACCCGCCCTCACCGGCGACGTGACTGCCATCGGCGTGACGCGCATCCTCGAAGCCATCCGCTACGTGAACCCCAAGATTCGTTTTTATCAGGCCTCCTCCAGCGAGATGTTTGGCAAGGTGCTCGAAACGCCGCAGACCGAAAGAACGCCTTTTTATCCACGCAGTCCTTATGGCGTGGCCAAGGTCTACGGACATTACATCACCGTCAACTACCGCGAGTCGTTTAATATGTTTGCGGTTTCGGGAATCCTGTTCAACCACGAGTCACCGCGGCGCGGAATCGAATTCGTCACCCGCAAAATATCCGACGGCGCGGCGCGCATCAAGCTGGGACTTGCCGCCGAACTGCGTCTCGGCAATCTTGATTCGCAACGTGACTGGGGCTTCGCCGGTGATTACGTGCAGGCCATGTGGCAGATGCTACAACAAGACCAGCCGGATAACTTTGTCATCGGCACCGGCGAGACTCATTCGGTGCAAGAGTTTTGCGAAATCGCTTTCGGCCATGTAAACCTGGATTACAAAGACCACGTCAAAGTGGACGAGAAGTTTTACCGCCCCGCCGAAGTGGACTTGCTCATCGCTGACGCGTCGAAGGCCGGTCGCTTCCTCGGCTGGGAACCCACCGTCAGCTTTGCGCAACTCGTGCGCATGATGGTTGATTCAGATATGAAGCGCCACGAAAAATTAATTCTCGCGGAGAAACATGCCTGAGCTTTCGCTCGTTGTGCCGGTGTTCAATGAGCACGAGAGTCTGTCGCTGTTGTTTGACGCGATTTGCAAATCTTTGAATCCGCTCAAGCGCGCGTGGGAGGTCATCTTCGTCGATGACGGCTCGCGCGACGAAACCCCTCAGGTGTTGGCCGGCCTGTTTAAACAGGACCCGCTTCACGTGCGCGTGATTCGCTTCCGTCGCAATTTCGGCCAGACGGCGGCCATCGCCGCAGGCATCGATCATGCGCGCGGCGAAGTCATTATCCTGTTGGACGCGGATTTGCAAAACGATCCGGCTGATATTCCCGCGATGTTAAAAAAATTAGACGAGGGCTACGACGTGGTCAGCGGCTGGCGGCGCAATCGCAAAGACTCATGGATTTCGCGCACCCTGCCCTCCACGCTGGCGAACGGACTCATCTCGCTGGTAACGGGTGTGCACCTGCATGATTTTGGTTGCACACTGAAAGCCTATCGCCGTGACGTGCTCGAGGGCTTTCGTTTGTATGGTGAGATGCATCGCTTCATTCCCGTGTTCGCCGATTCGGTCGGCGCGCGCATCACCGAAATGGAAGTGACGCATCATCCGCGTTTGCACGGCCGCGGCAAATATGGTTTGGAGCGCACGTTTAAAGTTCTGCTCGATTTATTCACGGTGAAATTTTTGATCAGCTTTGCAAATAAACCCATTTATCTTTTCGGCGGCGCAGGCGCAGGACTCGCGTTGCTCGGCGCGCTGGACCTCGTGTATTTGTTCGCACGTCGCATTTTGCAGGACATTTTGCCAAACACCACTTTACTTTTTTTTGGAATCATTTTGTTTATCATCGGCTTTCAATCCATTTTGCTGGGGTTAATCGCCGAATTGCTGGTGCGCACTTATCACGAGTCGCAACAGAAGCCCACGTATCGTGTGCGTGAGGTGTTGGAAGCAAATGAAAAAAAACAATGAGTTTGAGTTGGCTTGGCGCCTGGGCGGGACATGTCTTGCCGCATTGATACTGACAGGCGCAGTGATTAATTTTTTTGACATAGCCTGGGGGACGGGGAATCGAATCGGTGAATTCGCGCTTAGTTGGGCGTTGATCTTTCTTGCCTTCGCTCTTTTCTGTCTTGGCTTTTTCCTGTTTGTATTGAGCATTCTTTGGCGGCCAGGCTCGTTGGACGCTTTGAGTGTGAACATCATTCGATTACGTGACGGCCTTGGCCCGGCGCGCTGGATTCTTATCGCGCTGATTCTCGTTCTCCCAATTGCCTGGCTTCAGTTCAGCACATGGGGCGTGGTCTTCACGGGG
This sequence comes from Anaerolineaceae bacterium, assembly GCA_009885445.1. Classification (GTDB taxonomy): domain Bacteria; phylum Chloroflexota; class Anaerolineae; order Anaerolineales; family Villigracilaceae; genus Denitrolinea. The sequence continues at coordinate 3,148 of VFKQ01000393.1, forward strand.
ATTTCGTTCCGCCTGCTCATATTTACGTTAATGATTTTTTCCTGCGCGATTCTGTTGGCCGCTCGTGGTAATGAATTATGGACGTGGGCATCGTTTCTTGCCGCGAGCATCTTGTGCGCTTCGTTGGTCACAGTTGCGATTCCTTTAACCAGCGTCATCAGTTATCCATTCTCTCTTGGCTGGTCGGAAGGTAACCGGCTTTGGGATTATTCCATGCTTTTCGGGCAGGGCTTGTACACTTTCTCAAATGAGCATGTTGGCAAAGTCCACCTTGATATTGGGCGCCAGTTTATTGGCGGCCTGCCGTTCCTGCTTCCGAATTTAACAATCTTTCAAGAACGGCTTTGGGTTGCCCTGGTGGCTATTCTGCCCTATCTGTTCTTTGGCTGGAGCGCGTTTTACCGTTCGAAATCAAAAAATTCACCGACAGTAATATTGCTGGCGAGTTTGTGGACGATGATATTCCTGCGCCAGGGGCCGATTCATGCGCCGTTGTTATTTTCTGCCGCGCTGGTCGCGTTGACGTGGCGTGCTCCATGGCGGGTTTCTCTTCCCTCGGTCGTGCTCGCTTCATGGATTGCGTCCATCAGCCGCTTTACGTGGACGTTTGCCCCTGGCATGTGGATGGGGATGCTTGTCCTTGCAGGTGTAGATGGCAAACCCTCAGCGCGCGATTGGAGCAAGGCGATTCTGCTTGGGTTGGCAGGCGCATTGGCAGGTTATTTCCTGCCCCACTTTGGCGGTCTGGAGACCAATACTGATTTGGTTTCCAACACGACGAGAATACTCAGCAATCAGCCGCTACTTTGGTACCGCCTTCTGCCAAATAGCACTTACGCTCCCGGCATCCTGCTTGGATTATTGCTTGCCGTTGCGCCGCTGGTATTTGTTCTAATTTATCGTGTTCGATCTGGCGCGTGGAGGTTAACCCGGTGGTCAAGATTTGCCCTTCTTGCACCGATATTTATCTTCCTTATAGTTGGCTTGGTTGCCAGCGCCAAGATTGGTGGCGGCGCCGATCTGCATAATATGGACATGTTTCTGATCAGCCTGGTCTTTGCAACAAGCTTGATTTGGGAAAGCTCGGGCCAGCGTTGGGTTGTGGAAGGCGGTACTAACCTTAGCGCGCGGATTGCCCTTCTCACGCTTGTCCTTCTTCCGGTGCTTGCCTCCCTTGCGGGCATGCGGCCACTGGTCAGCGCAGGAAACCTGGACACTCTAAAAGTTTTCACAGATCTTGCGGACGACCCGCGTAAAAATCCGCGAATCTTTGGTCTCTTGCCCTCTTCGGCAGAAACCGCCAAGTCCCTCGATAACCTGCAACGCGAAGTGACAGCCGCCAGCCAGCACGGTGAAGTGCTCTTTATGGATCATCGCCAATTGCTCACCTTTGGTTTCATCACCGATGTGCCCCTGGTTGTGGAGTATGAAAAGAAAACTCTTATGGATCACGCTTTAAGTAGGAACGTCGGCGGATTTTTTGAGTCCTTTTATCGCGACCTGGCCGCGCATCGCTTTACACTGATTGTTACTGATCCGCTTTATAAATTAGTCAAGGATAGTGGTTATAGTTTTGGCGAAGAGAACGACGCCTGGGTCAAGTGGGTGGTGAATCCTATTTTGTGTTATTACTACCCTAAAACGACTCAGGAAGAGTTTCGCGTTCAATTGCTTGTCCCGCGCGCCGATTCGGCCGAATGTATTCTGCCCGATTAGATTCCAGCACGCTAATCGATGCGATTCTTCCTGCCCTCAGCGCTTATGGTAAACTCTTGAACTGTTAATGAACCATATCCTCGTTGTCATTGATCAGGCGTGGTGATTGTCGCCTTTGCCCGGCATCGGCGGAAACCAAAGAGGCATTATTTCGAAAATGAAACGCCCAAACTTTTTCGTGGTCGGCGCCCCGCGCTGTGGAACAACCGCACTGTACTCCTACCTTAAATCGCATCCTAACATTTTCCTGCCCTCCATCAAGGAATTACATTACTTCGCATCCGATTTCTCTGATGTGCAAAAGATAGCCTTCAAAACCGATAATGATTATTTGAAGATTTTCGCGGGAGCGAACGAACGTCACCTGGCAGTGGGGGAGATTTCACCATTATATTTTTACTCCGACGTTGCGCTCAATCGAATCAAGCAATTCGACCCGTCGGCAAAAATTATCCTTACATTGCGTAACCCCGTGGATTTTGTCCAATCCATCCACCAGCTCAATTTGGGCCTCCTGCGCGAGGATGAGCCGGACCTTGCGAAGGCATGGGAGTTGCAAGACCTGCGTCGACAAGGCAAGATGCTTCCAGCCAGCTGTCGTGAACCGCGTCTGGTACTTTACGGCGAACTGGGTTCATTTGGAAAATATGTCGAACGAACCCTTCAGGTCTTTGACAGGAAGCAGGTGCTGTTCCTGTTATTTGATGACCTTGCTTCGAACCCCAAAGCGGTCTATGAAAGCGTGCTTTCCTTCCTTGGCGCGCCGTCTGATGGAAGAACAGACTTCCCCGCAGTAAACGCGGGCTTTGAACAAAAATCTAAAATATTGGCGAAAATTATTCACCCCCCAAAACTGGTCTACCGCGTGTTCATGAAGGCGATTTCGATTTTTGGGGTGAACTTCATGAAGAACGTCAGCTTGATCTACAACAAAATTGAGGGGCTTAACCTCCAACGCGCTCCTCGAGATGTCATGGATCCTTCTTTGCGGGCCAGACTGCAATTATATTTTCGCGACGATATTCAAAAGCTCGCCATCCTCACCGAACGCGACTTGTCTGCATGGCTCACCACTTCCTAAGCGTTTGCTCTCATGTTGAATCCCCAACCGCCCGATAAAAATATCCTTTCCTGGCCAGCCTCTCTGGGTTGGAAGGACCTTTTGCGCATTATTTTGGCCGTGGCGCTGATTAGCCTTGTCCTTTCGAAGACCAGCCTCGAGCAAATCAAAGCGGTCAGCGGCGTTATTTCGTGGTCATGGTTGTCTGTCGCTTTCTTGTTCTATTGCGCTTTAACTTTTATCAAGGCCGCGCAATATTGGTCCTTGCTCCGCCGCCGCGCGACCTATTTTGAAGTGGCAAGAATTGTTGTAATTCAAAATGCACTTTCCAATCTAGTCACCACCACTGCGGGAATCGCTTCATACTTGACTCTGTTACACCTCGAACAAAATGTAAAAATGAGCCGCTCTGGAATTGTTTTCTTCATCGCAAAGATGGGCGACCTTTTCTCCATGGGTCTCTTTTTGATTGTATCCAGCGTGATGGTTTGGGCGCAAATTCCAACCCTGCACGAAGTGGTGGTCTTGCTCGCGATAACCATCACAGCCGTAATTGGTGTGTTTTTGAGCGCAGTTTTTTTTCGCCACAGATTCCTGGGCTGGACGCAAAGAGTCTTCCACTGGTTGCATCTCGACAAAATTGCCCTGATGCAACGCGGCCTCGACACCCTCCAATTGCTGGCCGATCAGGATCACAAGACCGTAATGCGTTTGTTGCTCGTCAGCCTGGCCATCTCCATTTCCAATATGACGATTACCATGGCCTATTCCTACAGCCGCGTCCAGGCCTTTCATGTCCCCATGGATTTTTGGGCAATCATCTTCATCGCCGCCATAATGCAATTAGTCTCGCTGATTCCCTTGCAGGCGTTTGGCGGATTGGGCGTCATTGAAATTACCTCTGTTTTTCTATATGGCATCTTTGTTGTTTCCCCGCTTGATATTCCCGCAGTTCTAATTGGCATGCGCGCGGTTTATTATTTATTCAACATCGCCGTTTTAATTTATTTGCCGTTGCAGGCGCTCTTTCGTAGAATCCTTCGGCCTAAACCATCCCTCTAATGCGCCTGCTCACCATCATTCACGAATTCCCTCCCATTGGCGGCGGAGGCGGCGCCGCCGCCCGCGACATTTGTTTGGGCCTGGCGCGGCGCGGCCACGAGATAAAAGTGCTCACCTCGCACATGCCTGACTTGCCGCGCAGCGAACAACGCGACGGAATCGAGATTCAGCGCCTGCCCTCTCTGCGACGTCAAGCCTTCGCCGCCTCACTGCTCGACATGGCCGCCTTCGATCTTTCCGCGCTGTTAGCGGGTGGCCGCCTCATCAAACATTTTCAACCCGACGTTTTACATGCGCACTTCGCCGTCCCCGCCGGCGCGTTGACCTATGCCCTCGCGCGCCTGCATAAAATTCCCTACGTGCTCACCGCCCATCTCGGCGACGTCCCTGGCGGCGTACCCGAAAAAACAAATAAATGGTTTCGATTCATCGGTCCATTCACGCAACCCATCTGGCGCAACGCGGCGCGCGTGGTGGCCGTCAGCGAGTTTACGCGCGCGCTGGCTTTGCAAAAGTATAATGTGCCCATCGCAGTGATTCCCAACGGCGTAGACGCCGCCTCGTTGCGCCCGACCCGCATCACGGTTGGAGTCGTGCCGCGCATTATTTTTGCGGGACGATTCGTCGAGCAGAAGAATCCGCTTGGGCTGGTGCGTGTCTTGAGTCAATTAAAAGATTTGCGTTGGGAATGTGTCATGCTTGGCAACGGCGCACTATTCAAGGCCACGCGCGATGAAATAAAAAGACTTGGGCTTGAAGCTCGCTTCACTTTGCCGGGTTGGGTGAAGCCCGCCGAAGTGTTGACTGAATTTGCGCGCTCCGATATTTTATTCATGCCCTCCAAGTCTGAGGGCCTCCCCGTGGTTGGAGTGCAGGCTTTAGCCTGCGGACTGGCGCTTGTCGTCAGCCGCGCCGGTGGATTCGTGGATTTAGTGGAGTCTGGCCGCAACGGCGCTTTGCATAACTGGGACGCCGCCGATGACATGACCGCCAGCCTGCGCGCTTTATTATCTGACCGCGCCGCGCTTGAATCTGCGCGCACGCAGAGTTTGCAAATTGCGCAACGTTTTGATATTGAGCAGGTTGTGGATGCTTACGAAAAATTGTTTGCAGAACTATACGCTAAAGGAATTCAAAAATGAGCACTCATCACTTTGGAGTTGACGATCTTTCACCGATCTTCAAGGATTTTTCCAGCCAAAGCCCGCACCTGCTGATTTCGCTGGGCGGATATTTTGGCGGGTTTGGCACAACCTTTGAGTTTTCGAATGTGGCCGACGCGGCCGACGTGAAAAAACTTTTCATACGCGACATTCGCCGAGCCGTTTACCATGCCGGTTTACCCGGCTTTAGCAGGGATGTTCCCAGCACCGCCGAAGTTTTGCGCGGCTTAATTGCAGAATCGGGCGCAAAACGGGTCACGATGATTGGCAATTCGCAGGGCGGCTTTGCGGCCATCATGTTTGGGGCGCTTTTGAATATTGATTACGTGCACGCGCTTTCTGCGCAGACTCTTGTCGGGCCTCTCAACCGCTGGAAGCACAGAGACTATCGCTGGCCCCATGTTGCGGCTCAACTGTACTACAAGTCATTATTCAAAAAGAAATATTGGGACTTGAAGAAATTACTTCAATCAACAACCGGCAAAACAAAATTCAACCTGCATTATGGGCAAAAGGACCCATTGGACTCTGTCAACGCTGAATATTTGCGCGGCTGTCGCGGCGTCACATTGCATTCCTACCCGCTCAGCAAGCGCCAGTTGTTGAAGCACATCATGGATTCTGGCCAGTTCGATAACATTTTGCGCGGCACTGCTGAATAGTGGCCGCAGGAATTTTTAAAAATTCTTGCGGCCACTTCTTCATCCATTTTTTTTCAGCCAGCCCGCAATAATCTCCATCGTGCGCGCCCAGGTAAAAACCCTGGCGCGCACGAATCCTTTTTGGCGCAGTGAGTCGCGCAGGGCCGCATCGCGCAACATGCGAATTAAGCCGTCGCGGATGGCAGTGACGCTCAGGCCGTCCACGATCAGCGCCGCGTCGCCGGCAATCTCGGGCAGGCAGGTCTGGTCTGAGGTCAGCACGGGCGAGCCGCACAAAAAGGCCTCCACCAGAGGCAGGCCGAATCCCTCAAAGAGCGAGGGGTAGATCGTAAACTTCGCCAGCGAATAAATGGCGGGCATGTCTGCCGCGTCCACTGCGCCGAGCAACTTCACGCGATGTGACACCGCGCTCAACTTTTCTTTAATGGCCTCATTGTTCCAGCCCATGCCGCCGGTGAGGTACAGGCGATACGGGAACATATAGGTCAACGGCTCGAAGGCCTCCAGCACGCGCAAAATATTCTTGCGTGGCGAGATCGAAGTGGGATAAAAAATAAAAGGTTCCTTCAGATTATATTTCGCACGCACCGCATTTAATTGGATTTCGTCCACGACGGGCCGATAGCCCTCCCCGGGCGCTTCGTACACGGTGACCACTTTGAGCGGGTCGGCCCCCAATGTGCGAATCACATCCTGACGCGTATACTCCGACACTGCAAACACCGCGTCTGCTTTGCGCACAGCGCGCGGCAAAGCGAATTGAAAATATTTTGTGTCAGGCGCGCGATAGGCGTTAATTTCGGGGTGGAAATAGCCGAGATCATGAATCACTGAAATTGCGCGACACGGCAAAATAAACGGCAGTGGGCCTTTGGGAAAAATGGCAATGTCAATCTTGTCTCGCTTCAATGCGCGCGGCAGGAGCGCTTGGTCCCACACAAGGCGATTCGCCGAGGGCAATACGTGTTCGCGCGCCGCGGGGAAGAGTCCCCGTGCGGCGGGCGAATCGTAATACATGTGCAATTCCACATGTGGCAGATGCGCAAGGAATCCACGCGCCAGCCCGCGAATGAATTCATTCGGGCCGGAGAATCCCTGCGTAAGTCCGCGCGCGGCGATGGCAATTTTCATGGGTGGTCTTATTTCTTTTTACCACGAAGGACACAAAGTACACAAAGGGAATTCAACTTAATATCGTCTTAATTTTCTTCGTGTCCATTGTGCCTTTTGTGTTTAAAAATGTGTTTTCAAATGTTACTTCAACATCGGCATCTTAATGCCATGACGTTTTGCGGCATCGATTGCAATTTCATAACCTGCGTCTGCGTGGCGGACGACGCCCATGCCCGGGTCTGTCGTCAGCACGCGCTCGATGCGCCGCGCGGCTTCAGGAGTCCCGTCTGCCACGATGACTTGTCCCGCGTGTTGTGAGTAGCCCATGCCCACACCGCCGCCATGATGAAACGAGACCCAGGTCGCGCCGCCGACGGCGTTGATCATCGCGTTCAAAATCGGCCAGTCTGAAATCGCATCGGAGCCGTCTTTCATTGACTCGGTCTCTCGGTTCGGCGAAGCGACTGAACCCGAATCAAGGTGATCGCGTCCGATGACGATGGGGGCTTTTACTTTTCCGCTGGCGACCAATTCATTAAACAGCAACCCGGCCCGGGCGCGTTCGCCGTACCCGAGCCAGCAGATGCGCGCGGGCAGTCCCTGAAACGGAATCTTCTCGCGCGCCATTTTCATCCAGCGATGCAGATGATCGTCATCGGGAAATAATTCCATGATGGCTTTGTCGGTGGTGTAAATATCTTCGGGGTCGCCGGAGAGGGCCACCCATCTGAACGGACCTTTGCCTTCGCAAAACAGCGGACGAATATAGGCAGGCACAAAGCCGGGGAATTCAAACGCATCTGTCACGCCGTGATTGAACGCTTGCTGTCGTAGATTATTTCCGTAATCAAAAACTTCCGCGCCGGCGCGTTGGAAGGCGAGCATGGCTTGCACGTGTTTGGCCATTGAGTCCATGGCGAGTTTTTTGTAACGCTCGGGGTTGGATAAACGCAACTCGTCTGCTTCAGCCACCGTCAGCGTGGAGGGAACGTAGAAGAGGGCTTCATGCGCGGAGGTTTGATCGGTGACCACGTCGGGAATGATTCCGCGCGCGGCCAGCTCGGCGAATACGTCTGCGGCGTTGCCGATCAGCCCGATGGATTTTGGCGTTCTGCGTTTTACGTTTTCCTCCACCAATGTCATCGCCTCTTCAAGATTATCCACGACCATGTCCACGTAACCGATGGCGCGGCGGCGCTCGGCGCGCTCTTTATCCACTTCGACGATGAGACCCACGCCCTCGTTCATCGTGATCGAAAGTGGTTGCGCGCCGCCCATGCCGCCGAGGCCGGCAGTTAAAACAAATTTTCCTTTGAGTGTGCCCCAGCCTTTTAATTTTGCCAGCGCGCCAAAAGTTTCGTAAGTGCCTTGCAAGATTCCCTGCGTGCCGATGTAGATCCACGAACCGGCGGTCATCTGGCCGTACATGATTAATCCTTTTTTTGCCAGCTCATCAAATTTTTCCCACGTGGCCCAATG
>VFKQ01000086.1 GCA_009885445.1 Anaerolineaceae bacterium
CGCCCTTCCACACCGTGTACCTGCACGGACTCGTGCGCGATGAACAAGGCCGCAAAATGTCGAAGACCACCGGCAACGTGATCGACCCGCTCATCGTCATGGACCAATTCGGAACCGACGCGTTGCGCTTCACTTTGCTCGTCGGTTCCACGCCGGGCAACGACACCAACGTGGGACTCAAGAAAGTAGAGTCCAATCGAAACTTCGCGAACAAAATTTGGAACGCGGGACGGTTTGTGATCAATGCAGTGGACGGGTTGGAGACAGGTACACAGGTAGACATGGAAACACGTACACACGGAGACACGGAGACAAGCGGGACTCTCGCCGACAAATGGATTTGGGCCAAACTACAAACGCTCATAGGCGAAGTGGAGCGGCTCTTCCAGACTTTTCAATATGGCGAAGCAGGCCGTCAGATTTACGATTTCTTTTGGAATGATTTCGCGGATTGGTATGTCGAGATTGCGAAGGGACAACTGCAAAAAGAAGAAACCAAAACGCAAACAGTAGTGATGCTGGCGAGCGTGTTAGATACATCTCTGCGCTTACTGCATCCTTTCACGCCGTTTGTGACCGAGGAACTTTGGGGCCACTTGCGGACTGCGCTACGCGAGTCTCCAGTCTCCAGTCTCGCGACGGATTGGCCCAACGTCCTGATCATCGCCGACTGGCCCGCGCCCGAGTCCGCGCCCACAGCGGATTCAGCCCTCGCAGACTTTGCCCTCGTCCAGGAATTGATTCGCGCCATCCGCAACCTGCGCGCCGAAAAGAACGCGCCCATGTCGCGCAAACTCGCCGCCACCATCGTCGCCGGCGCGAAGACCGACCTAATCAAGAGTCAAGCAGAGATCATCGCCACCCTCGCAGGCATTGACTACTCTCTGCTCTCTATTCTCTCTTCTCTTACAACAAAACCAGACGGCGCCACCTCCCTCATCGTCGGCGCCATCGAGATTCACATCCCCCTCGCCGGCATGGTGGACGAATCCGCCGACCGCGAGCGACTCGCCAAAGAACTCGCCGAGACCGAGTCCCACATTGCGCGCATCGAGACTCTGCTCGCCAGCGACTTCGCCGGCAAAGCCCCCGCCGCGGTGGTGGCCAAAGAGCGCGAGAAACTGTCCGCGTTTAGGGAAACGGCGGAGAAGTTGAAGGGGCAGTTGGCGTAGTCACAACTCCCCAAAATTACATAAAACTCGCTGAGAGCGCGATTTCCGCTTGTAAAGTAGCGGAAATCGCGCTCCTTCCGCTTGACTACCATCTTTCAAAGGGGTAAACTCGGGATTATGTATATCTACCGTCTGCTATCCGATCAGATAAAAACAAAAATATTGCAGTCATCCAAAGCGGTGATACTCTTTGGGGCGCGGCAGGTGGGGAAAACCACGCTACTAAACCATATCATTGCAGAACTTCCGCTCAAAACACTGCGAATAGACGCGGAAGATTCACGCTACAGCGAAGTATTGTCAGGCAAAAACACGCAACAACTCAAGTCGCTGGTTGCAGGGTACGAGTTGGTTGTGATTGACGAGGCACAGCAAATCCCCAATATCGGGATGACTCTCAAACTTATTCACGACCATATTCCTGAAGTGCGCGTGATTGCCACGGGATCTTCCTCCTTCGACCTGTCCAATAAAATCATGGAACCTCTGACAGGCAGACACTGGTCTTATACGCTATATCCCATTTCGTTTGGAGAGCTCGCCAAAGAAAATAATGCGTTTGAACTTGACCAGCGCCTGGAGGAAACGCTGATTTACGGTTCTTATCCCGAGATCATCGCCATCCAATCACTGGATGAAAAAAGGGAATATCTCAATCGTTTGTGCGCATCTTATTTGTTCAAGGATGTTCTGCAAATTTCGCAGGTGCGCAATTCACTCAAATTGAGACAACTCCTAAAACTTCTCGCCTATCAGATAGGCAATCAGGTCTCACTCACTGAACTTGGGGCGCGTCTTGATATGGGCAAGGACACAGTGGCGCGTTATATTGACCTGCTCGAAAAGTCGTTTGTGGTTTTCCGTCTAAGCGGACTGAGCAGGAACATGCGCAATGAAGTGACCAAGATGGACAAGATCTATTTTTATGATTTGGGAGTCCGCAACAGTATCATTGACACATTGAAGCCTCTGCATGATCGAAATGATGCGGGCCAGTTGTGGGAAAATTTCCTGGTCAGCGAAAGGCTAAAGCACAACGCATACGGAAACATCCAGGCGTCTTCGTATTTCTGGCGGCTTACGACGGGCGCGGAAATAGACCTCGTCGAAGAAAAAGACGGCAGATTTAATGGCTATGAAATCAAAATGGGAGAAAAGCAAGCGAAACCTCCAGCCAGTTGGCAGGCAGGATATCCAGATAGCACATACACGACCATTCATCGAAAAAATTATCTTTCGTTTATCACGAATACGGTTTTACAAACAGAGTAAAATGACAAAACGCCTGACAACGAAATTGGTGCATGTCGGAGAATACGCCGCCGAAGTCGAAGTCGAGATGATCTACACCGACGACGACTGGTCTCCGTACCTTTCGGTGGACGACGCCATGAAACTGGATGATGTCCGCGAGGCCCTGCGGCGCAAGGACTTCGAGACTGCGCAAAAACTTTCACGGGTATACACACTTTCGCCGCTGGCTGTTTAACTTGGCCTCCCAGCCGACGAAGGTCGGCTTCGCAGGCGTAGCGGCGACTTAAGTCGCCAAACGCCGCGTTCAACGAGACGGCGGAGAAGCTGAAGGGGCAGTTGGGGTAGGAAGTAAAAGTGACAGTCACCTTGAAGGTGACTGTCACTTTTAAGTCAACGAGCGTGCACCAGGCTAATTATTCTCTTTCAAATTTCCATCAACTGCTTCAGCCTTTCAATAAATCTCGCGGGGTCTTTGAAAAAATTGGCGACAAACACTTTTCCCGTGCTCAACAATTTCAATGCCTGCGAATCAATGGCATGGCCGATGCTGGTCGTGGCAATTACGTCGGCGGTGCGTCCGCTCCCTTCGGCGATTAACACTGCGCGGCCATATTGAATACTTAAAGTGGCATCGTTCCAGGCAACCATTCCGCCGTTGATCAGAATCGTCGCCGAAGGTTGTGAAGCGGCCAGGGCTGAAGCCGCCGCGGCAATCCACTCCACTTCGTCGCCCCAGTGGCCTCCCGGGCACAGGATGAAATGCGAGTGATTCGGCTCAAGCATTTCGTTCACATCTGCAATATCACGGGCCACTACGCCCACCAGTGAAAAACTCCCATCGCTAAATATTCGGGCGCGGCCAATGGCCGCCATCACGCCCGAATCAGTTCCGCCATCAATAATAACTGCCTTCTTTTGAATCAAATAAGGGATTAAATAAGCTTCAAAGAAAGCTTGCACTTTGGCGATATCGTCGGCGGTCATGCCGCCCGCCCCTCCGACGATGACGATCACGGGTTGCTCCGCCTGAAACCCGAGCTTCGCCCAAGCCTGATTCAGTTCGCTCAGAGCGTCCGGGCGCACCACAGGCAGGGGCTTGTCTTTTATAACGACGGTTTCGATTTCCATACCTTTTATTATATGTTTTTTTGAATAAAAATTCACATCTGGCTTTTAAAAATCCCTCTCCAGAATGGTTCCCCATCCCGCGCTTTGCGATACAATCCGCCCATCCTTTCCAAAACGAGGCCCCTACATGGACAACCAGAAAAATCTTGAAGAACTCAAATCCCTGCTCGGCGAGGTAAGCGACTTGAACAACGCCAACGCCGTCCTTGGCTGGGACCAGGCCACTTACATGCCCAGCGGCGGCGCGCCCGCGCGCGGACGGCAGATGGCCACCCTCGCCACCGTGGCGCAGGAGAAATTGATCAACCCCAAAATTGGTCACCTACTCGACGACTTGCAAAAATATGAAGAAAGCCAGCCCTTCGACTCTGACGATGCCAGCTACATTCGCGTGGCGCGCCGCGATTACGAACGCGCGCTGAAGATTCCGCCAGCATTTTTGGGCGAGCTGAACGAACACGGCGCCAACTCCTATCAGGCGTGGACGGAAGCCCGTCCCGCCAACGACTTCAGCAAAGTGCGCCCGAATCTCGAGAAGACGCTTGATCTCTCGCGTCAACTGGCGGATTTCTTCCCCGGTTACGAACACATCGCCGACCCGCTGATTGACTTCGCCGACTATGGCATGAAGGCCGCCTCGATTCGCACGCTGTTTGCGGACCTGCGCGCCAACCTGGTGCCCATCGTCAAAGCCATCACCTCGCAGGCCCCCGCCGATGACTCCTGCCTGCGCAAACATTATCCCGAAGCACAGCAGGCCGAGTTTGGCGCGGACGTTGTCCGCCAGTATGGCTACGACTTCAATCGTGGCCGCATCGACAGGACTCCGCATCCCTTCATGACATCTTTCTCCATCGGCGACGTGCGCATCACCACGCGCGTCAAAGAGGATTTTCTTGGCGAGTTGTTATTCAGCAATCTGCATGAGGCGGGTCACGCCATGTACGAACAGGGCAACGATTCCGCTTACGAGGGCGGACCCCTCGCGGGCGGGACCAGCGCCGGCGTCCACGAGAGTCAATCTCGTTTGTGGGAAAACGTCGTCGGGCGCAGTCGCGGATTCTGGGAACACTTCCTGCCCAAACTGCAAGCCAAATTTCCCGAGCAACTCAAAGGCGTTTCGCTGGATACTTTTCACGCGGCGATCAACAAAGTGGAGAAGTCGCTCATCCGCACCGACGCGGACGAAGTGACCTACAACCTGCACGTGATGGTGCGACTCGATTTTGAATTGCAACTGCTCGAAGGCTCGCTCTCGATTCGCGACCTGCCCGAGGCCTGGCACGAGCGTTATGAAAAAGACCTCGGTGTGACAGCACCCAGTGACAGCGACGGCGTTCTTCAAGATGTGCATTGGTACGGCGGCATCATCGGCGGTTCGTTTCAGGGATACACCCTCGGCAATATCATGAGCGCGCTGTTTTACAATGAGGCGCTCAAGGCGCATCCCGAAATTCCGAATGAGATGAAGCAAGGCCGCTTCGACATTTTGCACAACTGGCTCAAAGAAAATATCTATCGCCCCGCGCGCAAGTACACCGCGCCCGAATTGGTGAGGCGCGTAACCGGCAACGACTTGACCATCGAGCCGTACATTCAATATTTGAAAACGAAGTACGGAGAGTTGTATTCGTTGTAGGTTAATCACGCAAGGGCACGGCAACGCCGTGCCCTTGTTACACAAAATAATACCCCGCGCAACAGTAGGGCCGTAGCAATGCTACGGCCTACGTTTCGCCAAAACCTGTATCCAAAAAAATTCACACACGCGTTAAAATATCACTGCGCTTCCAACCCCATTTCTTCAAGGAGTTTTATCAATGGAACAAACCCCTCTCGCCGCCTGCCCGACCTGTGGAAAGACCGACGCCAAAAAAATCACCTACACCTGGTGGGGCGGAGCACTCGGCCCGCGCATGATGAACCACGTCAAATGCAATAACTGCGGCACAGGCTACAACAGCAAAACCGGCAAATCGAATACCACGGCCATTGTCATTTACATGGTGGTGATTATTGTGGTCTTCGCCATTTTGGGCGCTATTTTGCAAGGCATGTAAATACGGAATGCGGGAGCGTCTCCCGCGCATCCGCCAACGAACTGGCTGACTCCAAATATATATCACACGCAAGCGTAGGGTCGTAGCAATGCTGCGGCCCTACGTGTTCCCTCTCCTTGCACGCTACTTCACTTGCCCGTATCATTCAGCGATGCTCACTAAATTCAATTTTCTCAAACAACTTAGCCGCAAAGAACTCTTTTTTCTTTGCCTGCTCGTCGTCACCGGCGCATGGACGGGAATCTTATGCAACCGCGTCTCAACCGAATACATCCGCCTCTTCGTGCCGTTCTCGCAGGCGCTAAAGTCGGCGGCGTGGGTCATTGGCTCATTGCTGGCGATTTCCATCGTCACTGGCATCGTCAGCACATTGCTCAGGCCAGTGC
>VFKQ01000188.1 GCA_009885445.1 Anaerolineaceae bacterium
AAAATTTCATGCGGTAAATATAAGCCGCCACGAGCGGGAGTCGAGCCGTCAGGTTGAGGCTATCTTCGAGAGCGGCTTCCCAATACTGGTCGCGCTTCATCGTGTGATAGCGCTCCAAAAACACAGACTCGGTCTGCATGGCCAGCACGGCTTGCGAAAGCAGAGTCATCGGGTGCGTATTTTTGGGCATGGTCTTGAGCACTTTATAAACATGCTCGGGGACAGTTGCGCGGCGCGCCCATTCGGCTTCCACTTCGAGGGCCTCTTCGCGGCTGGGCATATCGCCGACCATCAACAGATAATACAAACCACCCACCAGCGGAATTTTATTTCCGCGCGCTTTGGGCAGGGCCTTTAACGTTTCGGCAACGGTCAACCCGCGAAAGCGAATACCCTCGCCCGGGTCAACGGACGAAATGTCGGTCAGCAATGATTTGATGTCACGCATGCCGCCCACTACTTCACCAATCGTCACTTCGTCCACGACCACATCGGCATGGTCTTTAGCCAATGTTTTAATTCGCTCACGCCATTGCGGCACTTGCGCCGCGATTTTCTCATGCAATAACATAAACATTCTCCTTCTTAGTTAAGAGCCTCCGTCACACCTGCACTTGCGTCAGGTACAAGTGTTGCGAGGAGCGTACCCAGCGACGAAGCAATCTCCTCGTCAATCAGCAGATTACTTCCGGCGAGTACGCCCTCGCAATGACGGGGCCGTTGTTTAATTTTTTCTGAACCCTTAAATCTGCACCAGGCTCTTCATGGCCTCGTGCGTTTCCTTCACTGCCGCCGCGGACTTGTCAAACATGGCGCGTTCCTCTTCATCCAGTTTGTATTCGACAATTCGTTCCATGCCCGCGCGCCCAATTTGCACCGGCACACCAAAGTACATGTCATCGAGTCCGTACTCACCTTGCATCATGGCCGCGCACGGCACGATTAAGTGCTTGTCGCGCAGGATGGCATCCGCCATTTGAGCGCAAGCCAGCCCGGGCGCGTAATAGGCCGAACCCGTCTTCAGTAAATTAATCACCTCGGCGCCGCCCTTGCGTGTGCGCTCCACAATTGCGGCCAGACGGTCGGCGGGCAAATAGTCACGCAGAGGGATGCCAGCCACATTCGAGTGCTTTGTCAACGGCACCATTTCGTCGCCGTGTCCGCCGAGAACATAGCACTGAATATTTTCCACGCTCACGCCGGTTTCCATGGCCACAAATGCGCGCATGCGCGCCGAGTCTAAAATGCCCGCCTGACCCAACACACGTTCACGCGGCAGGCCCGTTTTTTTCAAAGCGAGATAAGCCATCGTGTCGAGCGGATTGGTCAGCACAATAAAAATTGCGTCCGGCGAATGTTTCAAAGTTTCGAGCGCCGCAGTGCCCACGATGCCCGCGTTGGTCTTGAGCAAATCATCGCGGCTCATGCCGGGCTTGCGCGCAATGCCCGCCGTAATAATCACCACATCCGAATTTTTGGTCGCGGCATAATCGTTCGAGCCGGTCAACTCCACGTCCTTGCCGATGATCGGCAGAGCCTCCTGCAAATCCAGCGCCTTACCTTGCGGCATCCCCTCCACCACGTCCACGAGCACGATATCGGCAATCTCTTTTTCTGCCAGCCAATGCGCGGCCGTCGAGCCTGTCATGCCTGCGCCGATGATTGAAATTTTATTCACGTAAAGCCTCCAATTTAGATAATGCCGAATTGTATTCCAGACTGACGCGCACGGGAAGTGAATTCTGTAACGAATTTCCATGCTCAATGGACTAAAAAGAGACTCTCCCGCCGTTCGGAAAAGTCTCTCAACGCTTCAAAGCGGACGTCAAGCGGATTCAGCCTCGAGGAAGCGCGTCGCCTGAATGGCCGCCGCCGCACCCATGCCCGCCGAAGTGACCACCTGCCGAAAGTGTGGGTCCGCCGCCTCGCCCGCCGCGAAAACGCCCGGGATGCTGGTCTGCATTTTCTCGTCCACCACGATGTAACCGTGCGCGTCCATCTTCAAATGTCCCTGAAAAATTTCGGTGTTGGGCGTATGACCAACGAAAATAAACAGGCCGTCGGTTTCGATCACATTCTCATCGCCCGTCTTGGAGTTTTTCAGGCGCACTGCTTCCACTTTTTCTGAGCCAAGTATTTCGGTAACAACGGTATTGAAAACAAAATTAATCTTCGCATGTTCGCGGGCACGGTGCTGTAAAATCGCCCCGGCGCGAAATTCTTCGCGGCGATGAATCACGGTGACAGAAGTTGCGTAACGTGTGAGGAAGAGTCCCTCCTCTAGCGCACTATCCCCGCCGCCCACCACAACGACTTTTTTATCTTTGAAAAACGCGCCGTCACAAGTTGCGCAATACGAGACGCCGCGACCCAACAGAGAGTCCTCGCCCGAAACGTTGAGATGGATCGGGCTGGCCCCCGTGGCCACCACCACAGTATCAGCCATGTACTCGCCCGCATCCGTCTGCACTTTGAACGGGCGCGCCGAAAAATCCACCTTGTTCGCCAGATCAAATTCGACGCGGGTGCCGAAGTGCTCGGCCTGCTTCTGAAACAAGTCGCCCAGTTGCGCGCCGCCCACGCCTTCGGGAAAGCCCGGGTAGTTTTCGATTGTGTAAGTCAGCGCGGCCTGCCCGCCCAACTGCGAACCGGTGAGCACCACTGGCTCTAACTCAGCGCGCGCGGCATATAGCGCGGCAGAGAACCCCGCCGGCCCCGAGCCGAGGATTAACATTTTTACGTGATTACTATTTTCCATACTTTGAGTGAACCTTTAATTGGATTAATTACCTTCATGCAGCAGACGCCCCTTGCCTCTGTCTTATTACCGCCCCGCATTGTATCAGAACTTTTTTACCGTACCGTATTTTTTTACCGCAAAGGAAGCCCTTCGCGCTCATAGATTATCTTCGCGTTCTGCCCAACTTCGCGGCGAAAATGTAGGTTAGAGAATCTCACAAAAAAGCAAGCGTCAATGAGTCGCCCGGCTTGGATTTACGGCTGTGTGCGATGTACCAGTCCTTTTCGCCAGGCGAAGACAGCCACTTGCGTGCGGTCCGCCAGATGTAATTTGCTGAGAATGTTGCTCACATGCCCTTTGACTGTGTTCTCGCTGATGAAAAGTTCAGCGGCAATTTGCGTATTAGATAACCCATTGGCGATCAACTTCAACACGTCATGCTCGCGCTGGGTCAGCGCGGCAATCATCTGCGGGTCTTCGCCATCCTCGCCAGTACGAATGTTTTGCAAAACACGCGCCGCCACACGCGGATGCAAAGTCACCTCGCCTTGCACGGCGCGGCGCAGAGCTTCTATCAGTTTGTCCATTTTCATATCTTTGAGAATATAAGAAATTGCGCCAGCCTTCAATGCCGGAAAAATATGCGCGTCTTCATGATACGAAGTCAGCACCACCACCTGCGTGCGCGGACTAATCTGCTTGAGTCGCCGCGTGGTCTCGATGCCGTCCATGCCGGGCATAATCAAGTCCATCAAGACAATATCCGGCACATACTCCCCCACCAGGCGAATCGCCTCCTCACCCGAAGCGGCCTCTGCCACGACCTGAAAGTCGCTCACCGTTTCGATATACGAACGCAGACCATTGCGCACTACTTCATGGTCATCTACAAGCAGGATGGAAATTAATTTTGCCATTTCAACCTCACAATTTATTTTCTTCTGTTTTCAAAACAATGGGGATTTCTGCGAGCACACTGGTGCCCACCTCGGGGCCGCTCTCAAACTTAAGCGTGCCGGCGATGCTCTCAACGCGCTCGCGCATGGAGCGCATGCCCAGCCCCAGCGCTTTATGCGCCACGTCAAAGCCGTGACCGTTGTCAGCGACGAGGATGCGCAGGCCAGCGGGAGCATATTCAAGGTCCAGCCTGACGCGGGTGGCCTGACTGTGACGGGCCACGTTGGCCAGCGATTCCTGAATGATGCGATAGACCGCCTGCTCAATTTTTAAATCCAGCGGGAGCGGACTCTGAATGCTGACGTCGGCCTCGATGCCGGTGCGGTTCTCCCATTCGAAAACATATTCGCGCAGCGTGGTGGCCAGCCCCTTTTCCATTAGGTTGATCGGGTACATTTCCTGAATGAGAAAGGTCAGCTCCTGAATCACTTCAGCCACGAGAGTCTCAGCCTCGACGAGATGTTTGTGTGCTAACGGATGGTCTTTGGCCAGACCGTTGACCGTGCCCAACTGGGCCAGCGCGGCAAAAGCTTTTTGCTTGGCGCTGTCATGCAGGTCACGCGCGAGGCGATTACGCTCTTCAAGAATTGCCAAATCTTTATTTTGCACAAAGAGTTCTTCAAGCTCGGCAGTGCGCGTGCGCACCAACTGTTCGAGATGAACATTACGCGTTTCAACACTGCGCACGCGCAAACGATAACCAACAAAAGCGATGGCTCCCACAAGAAGCAGGCTGGTCAGGCGAAACCATGTCATTTGCCAATATGGCGGTATTACAGTGACAGAAATTGCGCTCAACTCACTGCCCCAGACACCATCGCTGTTGGAGGCTTTTAATAACAGGTTGTATTCACCGCCGGGCAGATTGGTGTAACGTCCACTATGACGCGCGCCAAGAAGATTCCAGTCCTGGTCAAAGCCTTCAAGCTTGTAGGCGTATTGATTGTTTTCGCTATCAATAAAGCCGAGGGCCACAAATTCAAATTCAAACGAATTTTGCGGATGTTCCATGCGAATAGAAGTGATCGCGTCGAGAATCGGATTGGCCTGCAACGCCTTACCGTCCACAGTAATGGAGGTGATGGCCAGAGGCGGCTCGTAACTGCTGTCTTCAATTTGTTCTGGCCGAAAGATGTTCAGGCCGTTGGTGGTGCCAAAAAACATGTCCCCGTTGGGCGCTTCGGCAAATGAGCCAATGTTGAATTCCATGCTTCCCAAACCATCATTGAGATTGAAATTACGAAATGTGGATGCGCTCAAATCAAAGCGCGAAATGCCCGAGTTGGTGCTAATCCACAGATTGCCTTGAGAATCCTGCATCACCCCATAAATCACATTGCTGGGCAAGCCGTGTGCCTCGGTGTATGCGCGGAACGTTTCGGTATTCGCGTCAAAGCGATTCAGGCCTCCCCCAGCCGTGGCCACCCAGATGACTTGTTGCTCATCTTCAAAAATGGCAGTGATGGAATTGTTGTTCAGCGCGCCCGGCGCGCTGGAACTGGCGCGGAAATTTTGCAACTGCCGGCTGGCCGGCGAGTAACGATACAGGCCTTTGTCAAATGTGCCAAACCAAATGATACCGGAGCGATCAATCAGCAGTGAGACAATGCGATCATCAATGCTGGGCGAGGCAGAATCGGGGAATGTCTCTGGCAGGAACAACCCTTGCTCGCGGTCAAAGCGTCCCAGCCCATGCCGCGTGGCCAGCCACAATGCTCCGCTGGCGTCCTCAGCCATGGCATAGATCAGCCCGGGGTTCACAATATCCGGATCATCGGACGGAAAGGTGTAATTAGTGAATCGTTCGCTATTGGGATTAAATTTAGACAAGCCGCGATTGGTGCTGACCCATAGATCGTTATGCGAGTCTGAGTAAATGGCCCAAATATAGTTGTTCGGCAAACCAGACGTGTTTTGTGGGTCAGATCGAAAATGCCGAAAACCGCCGGTGGCCGGAATAAATTCATCCAGCCCGCCGCCATAGGTGCCCACCCACACACGTCCATTCGGTTGAACGCAAATAGGAAAGACAAAATCGTCGCTCAAGCTGGCTAGATTCTCGGCTTGATGGCGATAATACGCAAAACGTTCCTGCGCCGGATCGTGTTTATTAACTCCGTTTGTATTCGTGCCAACCCACAATACGCCGCCGCGATCTCCATAAATAAAAGACACGCTTTCAGCGCTCAAACTTTCAGGAATCTCGGGGCTATGTTTCAGATGCGAAAAGGTATTCGTCGCGGAATGAAATTCGTCCAGGCCGGCATCCGTGCCCACCCATAAGCGACTTGAGTCATCCACGTACACACTATTTACAAAATCGGAAGATAGCGAGCCTGAATTAAAGTCGCTGTGGCGGTAACACCACGCGCCCTCGTTGAGCGGGTCAAAGCGGGCCAGGCCATTCGTGGTAGCCAGCCACAAACGCCCGTCTGAAGTTTGGGCGATATCCAAAATACTGGCCGCGCATAACAAGTCTTTGCCCGAAACTTCGCGCGGGTAACGCGTAAAAGTTTTAGAGAGCGGCGCAAATAAATACAACTCACCTGCGCCGGTTCCAACCCAGATGCGACTACTCGAATCGGCGAAAATTTTCTTGACGTGATTCCCGCCCAGCGAAAGGGCATCCTGCTCGCCCCTGCGGACGTGCGTGATCACGCCGCTGGCGGGGTTGAGCCAATCCAGGCCTGATTCGGTCCCGATCCACAACAAGCCATCCGCATCCTGATAGATGGTGTTGATGCTGTTGGAGGACAGGCTGGTGGGGTCTGTGCCGGCATGTAGAAAATGTCCGAACTGGCGCGTTTTCGGGTCGTAGCGATTCAAGCCTCCCTGAGCAGTGCCCACCCACAGGATACCATCGCGATCTTCAAACAGCGCCTGAATTCGACGGTCGCTCAGGCTGTGGGAATTTTGAGCATCTGGTTTGAAAACGATGAATTCATAGCCATCATAACGGTTCAATCCATCTTCGGTGCCAAGCCATAAAAAGCCCTGGCGGTCTTGCAGAATGGTCGTTATTGAATTCTGCGAAAGCCCATCTTCGATGTCAAGACGTTGAAAACGAAACGCCTGCCCGGGCCAGGTGAGCGCCGGCGCAGGCCGTGTCAGCGACTGAGTCGCGCGGGTTGGGCTGGCCGCCTCAACGGTCCGCACAGAGGCGTGGGAGGGGCTGAGCGCAAAAAGGAGCGCGATCAACGTCAGGGTGTGAAAAAAATATCGGCTGGGCATCGTCAGAAATCCGTTTGAGATTATATCCGCAACGAGATGCGCACAATACACCCCCGCAGAGGGGTTTTGATGCCGCGCTGATTCCGCCCGTTAAAAAAAATCACCGCCTGTCGAGGCGGTGATGCTTACATTTTGTCGGGGCGAAAGGATTTGAACCTCCGACCTCACGGTTCCGAACCGTGCGCTCTACCGGGCTGAGCCACGCCCCGATTGACTTCGAGATTATACCTGTGCGATTCTCATTTGGCAAGCCGTGGGCAAAATTGTGGCACGCAAACCATGTCAGAGACTCGGCGTAAAGACTTCGGAAATCTCCCTGGGGGTGCCTAAAACGGAGTTACCTCTTAAAGATTTCCGAAGTCTGAATCGGGTGACAACCTTTGCGTGCACACGCGAAATTTTCTTAATCGTCGCCGCCGCCGCCTTCACCTTCGTTACGATGACAGGTCTCGCAATCTGCCGCATACACAGAACTTGGATGGCAATCGGTGCAGGTATTGGCGGTTTCGTGATTCATATTGAACCAGGGATGGCCCAACCCATAGCGCGCGTTTCCCCAGCCATCCAAAGTGTGACAATTGGCGCACGCAGAGCCGAAAGCGCTTGCATGCCAGCTGGAGCTATGACAACCTGCGCAAGTGTTGGGTGTGCCCGCAAATTGCGCGTTAATGTGACAGGATTCGCAAGCCACGCCCGCATGGCCGCTATACAACGGGAAAATCTGGTTGTGATCAAAAGTGACGGCGTCCCAGTCTGTGGGCACGTGGCACAAACTGCAATCTGTGCCAAAACTGCCGTTATGTTCATCCTCTTGGGCGTGACAGTCAACACAGGTTGTGGGTGCGTCTGAGTAATTTCCAGTGACATGGCACGACTCGCAAGCGGTCTGCGCATGCTCCCCCTCCAATTTGAAGGCGGCTAGGTTGTGGTCAAATTTGGCGGGAGTCCAACCTTCGTTGGAGTGGCAGGCGGAGCAGTCATTGCCAAAACGGCCAGCGTGCGGATCATCGCTGAAATGGCAGTCGGCGCAAGTCTGCGGCGTGTTGCGCAAGTCGACCAGGGAGCGCGCATCGAGGTGACACGAATAGCAATTAACATTTACATGCAACCCGGTCAGCGCAAATGGCACCGAGCCGTGGTCGAAGTGATTATTGTAGGTGTCCACACCATCGTGGCAGGCGAGACAATCAGAACCCCAACTGAGCAAATGTGCCTGCGTGAAGGCTGGGTCGAGGTCACGATGACAATCTGTGCATTCGCTTTGAGCGAAGGACTGGATGCCCTGCGTGTGGCAGTCTTCGCAGGCAAACGGCTCACGCGTGACTTTGAGTTGGTGACCATTTAATGAGTAACCCAGCACCTCGTGCGGAAAACCCACGCCCTCCACGCGAGTCAGCGCGGCAGTGGGGCCGCCATGCTCAAGGTGGCAATCCGCGCAGAGCGAGGCAGGAGCGTTGATCAGAATCGCGCCGTGCAGGGAGGTTGAATCATTTTGTTCTGCGCCGACATTTGTATGACAAACAATACAGCGATCCGCCATCGAGTCCGCGTCCCACGGCGCGGCATGGCAAGCCGCGCATTGCCCGCCAATTTCGGCGTGAGACGAAACTCCACCATACGCCTGACCGGCTTGCGCGTTTAATTCTCCAGGCGAAAAAATAGCGCCTCCGCGCGAGAAAATCATCCAGCCAATGACGGTCAGGGTAACCAGGCCGGAAAATATTCCCACGAACGAGAGGCAACCGAGTCGTTGTTTTTTCATGCCCTGTCCCTATCGCCCCAGCGTAACGTAATAGACCGCCGCGATAATGTGCGCAAAAGCGGATACGAATAAGGCCATGCCAATCGGAATGTGAATGGTGTGCCACAACGCCAGCAACCTGCGTGCGCTCCTGAGCGCCTCGCCTGAAAGCGAGCCTTCAACTTCATATCCATCCAGTGAGCGCGGGATGCGTGTGAAAATATATCTTCCAATAAAACCGCTGATGACAATGACGATAGTGAAGAGAGTCGTGATGCCCGCCAGCCCGTTAAATTTCCACGAGGAATGCAGCAAAACCATGAAGGGCCCCACCAGGCCGGTGAATATATGAAACTCCAGCCAGGAAGACATGCGCCCCCACTTCGCCAAACGACTGCGCTTGCGCAGGCTGTACAACGTTTCTGTCATGAGCATTAAGACGAAGCCAATAATACCCAGCGCATGGCCAAACAAATCGCCTGCCTCGGGAATTTCACGCGTGTAAAACACCACGCCCACATACACTGAACCGATAATAATAGCCGCCAGCATGGCCAGCCAAAGTTCACGCCCTCGAATCATGTTGCCTCCATTCCTGCCAAAACCGAATCAGCACATCCGCGATAGGTTGCTTTCCTTCCAGCAGTGTCGGGCGGATGGATGAAATGTCCGCGCTGGCGATGATCATTTTCTGCAACGGCACCGAAAGACTCTGATCGCCCATCAGCACCGCGCCCAGTAAGGTCTTTTGCCCCACCACCAAACGCAAATGGTTAACATCAAAGTTGCTCTCGGTTTCCAACGCCTCGGGCAGGGCGCGGAAGGTCTCACTATCGCCGCGCGCAATACCGACAATATCCTCGTCACGGCCACGCCCCACTGTGCCGATGATGGTGGTCGTCAACCCGGCCAGGCGGGTGACGTTAAACGGCACAGCCTTGATATACGCATGTCTTCCGCCGCTCATATTCTTACCGGCGACGAATCCTTGCAGACGGGCTGGCCCCCACAAGCTGTCTAGCACCGAGCGCCCCGAAAGCGGGTCGTAGATCTGGGCCACGTCGCCCGCCGCGTAAATATCTGCATCGTTGGTTTGCAAAAATTCATTAACCAGAATCCCGCGGTCCATGGCCAGCGCGGCGTTTTGGGCAAGCTCAAGCCGCGGTTGAATTCCAATTGCATAGGCCACAAAGTCACATTTCAGCGTGCGCCCATCCAGCAAACGCAGTGCCTCAATGTGGCCCTTTCTGCCACTAATTTCGAGCGCCTCGGCGTGAAAAATTAACTCAACGCCTTCCTCTTTGAGTCGGCCCTCAATGATGCGCGACTCGTGTTCATCCAACACATTGTTCCAATAGCGATCGCCGCGCAAAAGATAAGTCACCTTCACATTGCGCGAGACCAGTCCCTCCACCAGCTCGAGCGCGGTAATGCCTCCACCGATGACAATGGCACGGCGCGCCTTCTTCGCCAATTGCAGGATGCGGCGCGCATCTTCCATGGAATCCAGTTTCGCCACGCCTTCCAACTCTGCGCCCGGGATACTTAAGCGCAACGCCTGCGCGCCCACGGCGATGAGCAGTTTGTCATAATGCAAAAGGCCGGCACCTTCAATTTCCACTTGATGTGTTTCGCGCAATATCTGCTTCGCGTGACCGCGCACATAACGCACTTTCAACTGTGCAAAATCCTTTGTGTTAAATGGGAACAGGTGCTTCTCAAGCATTTCCCCGGTCAAGTAATAAGCCAAGCCCGGACGCGAATAATATCCATGCGGGTCATCACCGACCATGATGATCTCGGCGGAGGCGTCTACGCGAATCGCCTCGGCGGCGGCCACACCCGCCACACCCGTGCCCAAAATCACGTAGCGCGTCATCGCGCAGTCTCCACAAATAAATCTGTTTGCTCAAAGCGCAAAACGCCGCGCGGACAGCGCGCAATGCACTCGCCGCAAGTCAGGCAACGGCTGTTAACCACCGCCTCACCCGCCCAGGCATAGCGGCGCACATCAATGCCAATCGGACAATTGTAGGTGCATATCCCACACTGCACACAACGCGCAGAATCGGGCACCACCTGTCCGGCGCTTGAAGCGGTATGTCGGTTGGATTCGGCGCGCAAAAAATCAAAGATGGGCATTCTGGCTCTGCATACATGTCGCTAAATTTTCCATAAAGTTACTCAACTTCAAATTGTAACCCCGCCAGCGGGCGCGTAAAGTAACATGCGCCCCTGAACGCCCAGTCATTCATCCCTTTTGCGTGTGAATTACTCGCCTTACGCAGTCTCCCACAATGCCGTCATTGCGAGGGCGTACTCGCCCGAAGCAATCTGGCTCAGCGAACAGGAGATTGCTTCGTCGAGAAATACCCTCCTCGCAAAGACACCTCAACGCTAGAAAAAAATTATTGCGTAAGGTGTGTGAATTAAATAAAAACAGGGTCGCATCACTGCAACCCTGCCGTTCGTAAAACTATGCAGTCTTACGCAACAGGCTTAACGCCCGCGGCCTGCAAACCCTTGGGGCCTTCCTCGATGGAAAACTCCACCTTCTGGTCAGCCTCGAGCTTGCGATAGCCTTCCATCTCCAGCGCGCTGAAGTGGACGAAAACATCCTCGCCCTCCTCGCGGCCGATGAAGCCGTAACCCTTTGTCGCATTAAACCACTTAACCGTACCAACAAAACGTTCTGTCATGTCTTTCTCCTACTAAAAAAGAATTCGCCCGAGTCACTTGCTTCGCTTACAACGGTCGAACGCGGGCAGATTGCGCAAGATTATCACGGCGGTTGGAGCATGTCAAGCCCGATTTTAATTTTCTTGCGCAAGACCGCAAAACGTGAAATTAGATGGAACCACGGCGGCGACAAATGAGTCTGCGCCCGCGCCGAACGCAACGCCACGCGCATCTCATCCGCGCCCTCGAACGGGTTCAGCAACAAAAGGCTTCGTCCCAGCTCGAAAGCCGCATGCGCGTCCGAGCCGACGGTGCCAGCCAGCCCATGTTTTTCGGCGAAGGCCTGCGCGGCGCGATTGAAACGCGGCAAGACGCAACGCGAGTTGAACACTTCAATGGCGTCCACGTCAGCGATGATTTCGAGCAAATCATCCAAGCGCCAGGCGCCTTTGCGAAATTCGTCAAACGGGTGTGACACGCTGATAAACGCGCCCTGATTTTTCAGGCGGCGAATCGTCTCTTGCGGAGAAAGCCCCGCCGGAATCTCCTCGGTCACGAAGGCGGCCAGAATTTCGCCTCGGGTGGTCATAATCTCCTCGCCGACGATAACCCGCTCCGGGTCCAGTTTTTGAGCCGCCCGCGCGCCGACGATGCTGTTGTGGTCGGTGATGACGACGCGCTCAATCCGCTTGCGCCGACAGGCGTCCACCAAATCGGCTGGGCGAGTCAAACTGTCTTTTGATGCGCTGGTGTGGCAGTGAAATTCAACGCGGACCATGCGCGCATTGTACCAAAGCAGGCTGGTTGCCATTTCGCGCGGTTTTGTTATACAATTCACCTCAGATGGACAGCGAAACGCGCTTCTGGAGTCGACCCGGTTTTCCCCCCGTCTTTTGGACGGTGCTTTCAGCGATTTGGTATGGCTGGCATTTGTATCGCATGAATCTCGGGGGGCTACAAAACTATGTTGTTTTTCTCTTTATTGATGCAGTTGTTTTTATTATCGGCTTGCTTGTCTGGCTGGCATTCTTCTCGCAGTTCGTGTTGCCGGTCAGCCATTTTCGCGAACGGCAAAAAGTGTTTGGCCGTTTAATCTCCTTTATTTTCGGCGGTCACGGCCCGGCAATTTTTGTGAAGGATGGTTACGCTCACGGACATAAAGGCGAGGCTAATAAAAAGGGCGCCGGAGTCTATTGGCTTGATTCGGCCAGCGCAGGGCAATTGCGCACCTTCGCAAAATTCACGCGCACCCTCGGCCCGGGAGTCCACTTTACAGAGGCCAACGAGTTCGCCGCTGGTTTTGTAGATTTGCACACGCAGACACAGACCATTGGCCCGGAAGGCAGTAACCCTTTTGCCGCCAAACCCGACGATATGTTGGATGTAGACTTTAAAAAGACCGCCGCGCAGTTGGACCGCTACAAAACCAGCGCCCTGACCCGCGATGGAATCGAAGTGGTTCCAAACATTACCGTCGTCTTTAAAATAGACACGGACCCTGTGACTGGTAGCGGGCCCGGCTCGCGTTTTGGATACCGCGAGCCGGATCCCAAAAAGCTTGAGGAAAGTTCAGTGTTCAAGGCTATCGTTGGCGAGGGCGTGAAGCCATTGCAGGGTGGAGGCAATGAGCCTTTCCCGTGGAATCAATTGCCTGCCTTCATCGCCGCAGATGTGTGGCGTGAGTACCTTAGCAAATTCACCTTGCAGGAACTTTTTCAAGCGACACAAAGTGTGCCGCCTGAGCCGGTTGAAACCCTGCAACCCAGCCTGGAAGACACCACAGCAATGTATCTACCCATCAAAATGGGGGCGCGGCCAAACTGGTGGCAGGATACGCTTGCTGAAAGTTTGCACGAAATTAATCGCTTGATCCAAAAAGCTGTGTACAAGCTGGAAGATCAGGGCGAGGCGGATGTCACTGAGGGTAGCCGGGGTGTGCCAAACACAAGCCCGCCGCCAGCTCATAAACAGGTCACCGCGCTTGAGCTAATCAATATCATGGTTAATGCACGCATGAAGCGCGCTAACGTAGACGAGCTGGACGCCACTGGCAAATCCCCCATGACTGAAACGGGCGAGCGCGTGCGCCGACAAATGGAAAATAATCGCGAGTTTAAATTACTGCAAAAGCGCGGCTTGAAAATTTCCAACGTCAGCATCAACCAACTGCGCTTCGTCAAATCGGTGGAAGAGCAATTGGTCAATCAATGGAACGCTTCGTGGCTGGGGAATGCGCGCGCCGAACGCGACGCCATTGACCGTCGCAGAAAATTGGTGGAACTGAAAGCGCAAGATGATTCGATAAGCCAATATGCGTCTGAAATCAGCCGCGACTTAATGCGCAAACTCCCCGAGCGCGGCAAAGAAACCATCAAGACTCTGACTCTGCGTTCGCGCGCCACCATCATTACCAATGATCGCATGCATCGCCGCCTGACCACCGAACTGGAAGAGCTGGAAGAGATTTTGCAATGGCTGGAGCGTTAAGCTGATGGATATTACCAGCCCCCCGCCAATGGACGAAGGCTCTTCCGGTCTTGACCGCGAGCGTCGCATATTCCGTGAACTGACGCGCCGCTTGCTGAACGCCGCACTCAATCGCATATTCGCGTTGACCATGGAGCAATCGCGCCTCAGAAGCACACTCGTGAGCCTGCTGTTCATATTTGCGGGTATGCTATTCGCCTATATCGCCTTCCCTGCATCAGACTGGAAAGACTACTTGCGCAATTTCTTCGTGGCCCTGTTCGGCAACCCAGGCGCACTGAGCGCCGCAGGTGGCGAGTTGCTCAAATTTATTTGGCGCGCAGTAACCGACCCTCAGACCTTGCGCTATCTGCCAATTTTGGTATTGCCTTACACACTCTCCATTTATTGGGCGTCGCAATATTTGTCTGATATTTTCGAGCTGGAAAATTATGCCGTTGCGCGAAAATTTGTCTCTGAGGTGGCGCTGGGCGGGAGCGAGAATTCGCTGGTCATTCGTGAAGCGCACATCACACCCGAAGACGAGAAAGACTCGCCCATTGTGTTAATCGGCGGCCCGGGCAAACTGTCGCTTGCGCTCGACTCCGCTGTACTGGTGGAGCGGCCCGATGGGCGTCCGCGCGTAATTGGCCCGAGCGGCGAAGAGGGCGAGTCAGATGAGACGCCCGAGACAACGACCTCCAGGCGCAAGCCAACTCGGCGGCCACGCAACGTGCTCGAAGGCTTTGAACGTATTCGTCGCGACGTGATTGACTTGCGCGACCAAGTTTCAGATCTGCCCGAGATCACTGCGCGCACCCGCGACGGTATCCGAATCACCGTGGCCGACGTTCGCTTCGTATTTAATATTTTGCGCGGCGAATTAAATTCCACGCTCACCCAGCCCTACCCATTCGTCAAATCGGCGGTTAACTCACTCATTTATGGAATGACTCAAAAGGCCGTGGCAGACCCGGTAAAAATTCACGATACGCCAAAGTCTTATTCGCAAGGCGACCCCTTACATACCCAAATCAAGTCTATGATCAATGGCGCGCTGGGGAGTTTTATTTCCTCGCGCAACCTGGGCGAATTTTTGGCCAGCATCGCCACGCCGGAGTTGGATGCAGTGCAAGAACAAGAGCGCGCAGTGCGCGATGTGAAAAAGAAGATGCTTGAACGCGGTGAGCGCGTGACCCTGCCAGATCAACCCAACGCGCCCACGTTCAGTCCACGCCCATTCTTAAGCGGGCTGGTCAGTGAATTCTCTGAGGCTTTCAAAGGTCAGGGCGAAAAGCGCGGTGTGCAAGCACAATGGGTGGGCGTGGGAACCTGGAAGATGCCCGAGGGAATTCCCAGCCAGGTGATTCCCGAAAAGCATCTGGAGGCCTGGCGCCTGACCGTGGAAAACAAACAGCGCGGCAGTAAGAAGGCGCTTGATCAAGTGGAAAAAGACGGCAAATTGCACAAAATTCAGCAACTCGTGCGCAATGGTCCGTTGACAGCCTTTCATAACCTGACTGCGAATCAAAGCGGAGAGTTGGCGAACCGCAGCATGATTCAGTCGTATATTGAGCAACTGTCTGAGGCCATGACCTCGTTGCAAAAATTTAAACTGCTTCGGCGCAGACCCAGCATTGTTGCCACATATTATTACTTGCGCCGACAAATGGCCCATGTAGTTGCCTCCCCGCCGCCCCCGCCAGCGACGCCGAACGAGCAAGCCCTCTACGACACCTTGTTGGCAAAGGTAGGGAACCTTCACGAAACGATTGAGCGATTAATAATTCTGGAACGCGACCACTCACCCGAGGCCACGCGCGAAGCACTGCTGACACAGATTCTCAAAAACTGGGAGCGCGACATGCGCGGACAAAATTAAATGACCCTGCCCTCCGCCTTCAAAATATCCTCCGACGTGAACCGCGCATTGCAAATGGGTCAGCCAGTGCTGGCGCTCGAGTCCACCGTCATCACGCATGGACTGCCCTCGCCTCACAACCTGTCGCTGGCGCGCGACATGGAAGCCGAAGCGCGCAACGAAGGCGTCACGCCCGCCACCATCGCGGTGCTGAACGGCCTCATTCAAATTGGCTTGAGTGATTCTGAACTCGAAGAACTCGCCGTAGCAAAAGCCATGAAAGTGAGTCAGCGTGACTTTGCGGCGGCCATCGTTAAAAAAGCCAGCGGCGGAACCACTGTGGCAGGCACGCTGTTTGCCGCGCACAAAGCGGGCATCAAAGTTTTTTCCACGGGCGGAATCGGCGGCGTACAAAAAGAAGCGCGCTTCGATGTCTCACCCGACATGCTCGCGCTGGCAAATACGCCCATGCTCGTCGTCTGCGCCGGGGCCAAGTCGATTCTCGATTTGCCCGCCACACTCGAATATCTCGAAACGGTGGGCGTGCCGGTCGTGGGCTATCAGACCGACGAGTTCCCCGCCTTCTATTCGCGCCAAAGCGGACTGAAGACCAGCGCCCGAGTCGACTCGCCCGCCGAGGCCGCCACCTTCGCCCGCGCTCACTGGGACCTCGGATTCGGGTCGGGCGTGCTGATATGTCAACCCGTCCCGAGCGGGGACGAAATTCTGCGCAGGGAAATTGATCCCATCATCGAGCAGGCCTCCGCCGAGGCGCGCGAGAAAAAAATATCCGGTCAGGCGCTAACTCCATTTTTGCTCAAACGCATCAACGAGTTGACTTCGGGGAAATCAATGCGCACCAACATTTCATTCCTGCTCAACAACGCACGATTGGGCGCGCAAATTGCCAAGGCCATGATGCCCGCACGCAAAGTGCGCGCGATTTAATGACGTAGGACGGATTGGCAATCCGTCATGTCTTTATGGAGAATTTCTCATGACCGCAAAAGAATTTACACTGACCATCACTCTGCCCGCCAATGCGGAAGAAATCTTCGACGCCTGGCTCTCGAGCGAGGGACACGCCAGCATCACCGGCAGTGC
This sequence comes from Anaerolineaceae bacterium, assembly GCA_009885445.1. Lineage (GTDB taxonomy): Bacteria > Chloroflexota > Anaerolineae > Anaerolineales > Villigracilaceae > Denitrolinea. The sequence continues at coordinate 16,780 of VFKQ01000188.1, forward strand.
CGCGCAAGTGAACGAATCTGTCGGCGGAAAATTCTCGGCCTGGGACGGCTACATTTGGGGCACGACGCTGGAGATGGCACGTCCGCGCAGGATTTTGCAGGCGTGGCGCACAAGCGAATTCCCCGAAGGTGCGCCAGATTCGATGGTTGAGATTACTTTTGAAAAAGTAAAGGGCGGAACGAAGTTATCCCTGCGGCACTGGAAGATGCCCGAGGGACAGGAAGAAAGTTACAAACAGGGTTGGGAGGATTTTTACTTCAAGCCGATGCGGGAATATTTTAAAAAATAAACCGTAGAGACGTTGCAATGTAACGTCTCTACGGTTTTGCGTTATCCAATAATTCCTGCACCAATTTCTCGGGGACTTGCACTGCGATCACTTCACCGCGCACGGTGATGACTCCATTTACGATTAACCATTCTTCGATTATCACTTTGCGCCCCTTCACTTCTTTCACTTTCGCGCGCACTTCGAGCACGGGGCCCAGCGGCGTAGGCTTGAGATAATCTACATGCAGGGATGCAGTAAGATAGCGCAGATTCGGCAACGAGTCCATGGCGCGGTCTTCGGCGCGGTAACCAGCCGCGGCGGCAGTGCCGGTGCCGTGACAGTCTATCAGCGAGGCCAGCAATCCGCCGTAGACGTAGCCCGGGAGCGCGGTGTGAAATGGCTTGGGTTGAAAGTGACAGACGGATTCGTCGCCGTCCCAAAAACTTTTAATTTGGTGGCCGTGTTCGTTGAGACTCCCGCATCCATAACAGTGGGCGAAATTTTTTGCTTCGTAATAATCTTGAAAGGCTTTTTCGGGCATGGGTGGAAAATCTCCGTGAAGTTTAGGTATAACAAATAAAGTGACAGTCACCTTAAAGGTGACTGTCAATTTTAGTATGTTATGGGGCTGGCGTGGGACTGCGC
>VFKQ01000182.1 GCA_009885445.1 Anaerolineaceae bacterium
CCTGCCGAAAGAAAACTCTGGTCATATTTGCGTGGCGATAAATTGAATGGGGTGAGTTTCAGAAGACACACCTGCCCTGGCGGGCGGTGCCAGGGAAGATCACGGAGAAAAACCTTTAAAAATCTCTGTGGACTCTGTGGTTAATGCCCTTGTTTTTCTTGTCGTTTGGACTTAAGCAACACTCGCTAATGATAAAATCCAGCCATCATGACAAAATCAAACCGCCTCCCCAAAATCGATTCGCAAATGCTTGTGCGCGGCCTCACCGCCGGACTCGTCGTTGGCATCATTGAAATCACCATTAACATCTCGCTGGCCACGCTGATCTTTTCGGGCGCGCTCGCGCCGTTCTTTGCGCGCGGGGTGGGTTTGTTTTTGATCGGCGGCGTGATCATGGGGCTGGTCATCGCCGCAATTGGCACATTGCCCGGCTCTACCATCGGTCCGCAAGATGGGCCGGCGGCGCTGATCGCAGTGGGCGCATCCGCTGTCGGCGCGGCCATGCTCGGGAATCAAAATCCAGAAGCGGCGTATGCAACCGTCGTGGCGGCCATCGTCATTTCGTCAATCATCACGGGGCTGGCTTTTTATTTAATCGGCCAATTCAAACTCGGCAACCTCGTGCGCTTTATTCCCTTCCCGGTCATCGGCGGATTTTTGGCGGGCACGGGCTGGCTGATCGTGCGCGGCGCATTGGAGTTGATGCTCGGGCAATCGTTGAGTCTGTCCGCGCTGGCATCGCTCCTTCAACCCGATATTTTGTTGCGCTGGCTTCCGGGCGCGGCCTTCGCGGCAACCGCTTTGTTTTTACTGCGCCGCTTCAATCATTTTTTATTGTGGCCCGCGCTGGTCTTTAGCGGCATCGCACTTTTTTACGTTTTGATTTTTGCGCTCGGCCTGAGCATGGACGAGGCGCGCGCCAGCGGCATCCTCATGCAACCCCTGCCCTCCGGCGGTTTATGGCAACCGCTATCGCCCGCCAATTTTGGTTTGGTGGATTGGAACGTGCTGGCCGCCAACGCCGGAAAATTCATTGCCATCCCCATCGTCAGCCTGATCGGATTTTTGCTCAACGCTTCGGCGCTGGAGCTGGTTGCCAAGCGCGATATGGATCTCAACCGCGAATTGCGCGTTGCGGGTCTGGCCAACCTCTTGGCGGGTTTGGCAAGCGCCCCGGCCGGGTACCATCTTTTGGGCGCTACATCCCTCGCGCAACGCATGGGCGCGCGCACGCGCATCACGAGTTTTGTCGTGCCGGTCTTGTGCGTGCTGATGTTGCTGGCCGGCGGAGCCTTCGTCAGCTTTCTGCCCGCCGCTTTCTTGAGCGGAATGTTGCTCGTGCTGGGCATGTCTTTTTTGATGGACTGGTTATACGACGCGCGCAAACAACTCCCCGCCAGTGATTACATTTTGGTGTGGGTTATCCTTTTCGTTGTCGCCACCTTCGGCTTCCTTGAAGGCGTGGCCGTGGGCGTGGCGCTGGCCACTATTTTATTTGTTTTCAAATACGCGCGCATCGCCACCGTGCGCGATACGCTGAACGGAAAAATCTATCACAGCAAAGTGGAGCGCCCGCCAATCCAGCGCGAGGTACTAAATCGCGTCGGTGAGCAGATTCACATCTTCCGCCTGCAGGGTTACCTGTTCTTCGGCACCTCCAACGGAATCCTCGACCGCGTGCGCGAGATTCTCGAAGACAAGACCTTCCGCGAACATTTCATTGTGTTCGATTTTCACCGCGTCCACAACCTGGACTCATCGGCGGTCTCTTCTTTTGTGCGCATGCGCCAACTGGCCGACCTGCATGATGTCTACCTTGTTTTCACACAGGTGCACCCCGAGATTCGCCGCCAAATGGAGCAGGGCGGATTCATCGGTGATCAACGCGCGCAATTCTTCCCCTCGCTCGATTTCGGCATGGAATGGTGTGAGAACATGGTGCTGATGCGCAACGAGGCCTCCACAATGATTATCGCCACCAGCTTCAAGCCACTGTTAAAGCGCACCTTTCCGCATCCCAATCTGGTCGATTCGCTTTTTGAATATCTCGAACGCGTTGAAGCCCCCAGCGATACGATTCTCATGGCCCGCGGCGACCCGTCTGACTCGATGTATTTCATCGAACGCGGCCGTGTCAACATCCAACTGACCACCGACGACGGCGACACGATTCGCTTGCGCAGTCTGCGCGCCGGGACGGTGGTCGGCGAGCTGGCTATGTACCTGAAAACCAAACGCACCGCAGACGTGATCACCACGCAGAACTGCGTGCTCTTCCGCCTGACCTCCGAGGCCGTCGAGCGCATGGAAGTCGAGTCCCCCGAAACCGCCTCCGCCCTGCACGAGTGGATCGCAACCCAAATGGCGGAAAGACTGGCTGATAATAACAAGACTATTGAAGCATTGTTGGATTAGGGCCAGTAATAGACTATGACAATTTACGATAAGCCCGTTCGCCTTTTGATGAAAGGCTTTGTTGTCAGTCACAAGATTGACAAAGAAAAAGCCACCTGACAGTTTGCTCCAAAAGTACACTGGCGGTCGAGTGATGTTCTGACCGAAGGTGTCGAAGGATAGGCGGCGTTCGTCCGCTGTACCGAGACCAGCAAACCGCGAAACTGCCCGTAAACGTGGTCTCGATACGCCCGTCGGAGTACCTCAGGGCTACTCCACCATCTCTTGATTCGAAAGTGTCAGGTGGCTAGAAAAAATCCTAAAATGTTTCCTGATTCTGCACTAGTCAATGCAAATGTGCCCTCCATCAACCTGGCGGAACTGCGAAACCTGCTCCTGGCCGCCATGTTTAATGTCGCTGACCAACAGGATATTCAGACTCTGCTTGACGACCTTGAAAACAGCGTTGCATCCATTCGGAAGCAGGCAATCAGCGCCTTGGGTCATCGCGGCATAACCTCGAAAGAAGCAATTCAAGGTCTGATCAAGATTCTCCATGAAGAGACGAGCGCAGAAAATCGGAAAGAGGCGGCCCTTGCGCTCGGAGTATTGGGCAAAAATTCCGAAGAGGCCAAACATGCTCTCTCCGAAGCGCTCAATGACCCTGATGCCTCGGTTAGGGAGGCGGCGCGGCCTGCTTCTTCAGCCGCTCGGTGAAGTGCTTGCGGAACTTGGTCACCTTGGGAGCCACGACCGCCATGCAATAGGGCTGGAAGGGATTGTTGGCGTAGTATTCCTGATGGTAATCCTCGGCCACATAGAACTTGTCCATCTTCGAGACCTCGGTGACGATGGGATTCGGCCACATCTTTTCGGCGTTGATTTCGGCGATGATCTCCTCGGCGGCGCGCTTCTGCTCGTCGTCGTGATAGAAGATGGCCGAGCGATACTGCGTGCCCACGTCCCCGCCCTGACGGTTCAGAGTCGTTGGGTCGTGGATGGTGAAGAAGACTCTGAGCAGGTCGCGGAATTCCAACAGCGCCGGATCAAACGTGACTTGAATCACCTCGGCGTGACCTGTGTCCCCGTTGCAGACCGCGCGGTAGGAGGGGTTCGCCACATGCCCGCCCGCGTAACCCGACTCGACGGAGATGACTCCGTTCAGCTCGTCGAAAACAGCCTCCAAACACCAGAAACATCCACCCGCCAAGGTTGCGATTTGATAATTTTGGTTCATGATAATTTCTCCTTTTTTGGTTTCTGCCAGATAGACGGCGCGTGGGCGGGAAATATTATTAAGGGAAGATAACAGTTAAACAATTCATCCAGCAGTTTCCTGCTGGATGAATTGTTCCGCGAAAAATTACCTTACAACCGCCATACGTTCATTGATGACCAGATTTACAATTGGCATGGCAGAGAGTTCCAACCGTGACATGTCCATAAATTTGCTGGCGTCTTCAATCTCAATACCAACGGCGCGGTTATGTTCATCATAGTCCACGACCACACCTGGGGAAACTTCCTCTGACTCAGTGCTTGTGCCGTTGGCGAGTTGGATGTAGAGCATGTCGGTGGCTGGAGCATATTTCAAGGAAATTGAACTTTTGGTTGTCATTTCAATGGTTGAACTTTATACAAGGATTGGCTTTTTGACGAGCGATCCCACAGATCGAGTAATTCAGGCTGATGTTGAGAGGCCCATTCCACGACAAGTCCCAAAGCTCGAGGAGATAAAGATCCGCGAATCAATATCAACGTGCGAATATCAAAAACAGCCTTTTCCTCCGCGTATTCAACATGGAAATGCGGCGGCGCGTGTTCGCCAAAAAACATCTTCACACTGATACCGAAGAAACGGCTGATCTCAGGCATGCTCAGATAATTCTCTCAGTATTGGAAACAATTCTTCCACAGTCTTGCCAGTGATTTGCATGTACATCGTATCTGAGTCCATGTCCACATCTTCATTCCAGGCGATCTCACCGCTTTCCCCGATGTGGACTTGTTGAAATTTACTGTAATCATTCCATAAGGCAAATACGCCTTTGCCAGCGAATTCAGACAAATCTACTTCACCTTCGACTCCATCAGAGAATTTCAAATGCAGGCGGTAGTCTTTCAACGCTTTGACTTCAATTGGTTTAATCATCGCAACCTCACAAAAAAATCATGGCGCATGTTGATGCGCCATGATTCGTAATTTACACACTCGGCTC